>CAZXUP010000006.1:0-8861 GCA_964643815.1 uncultured Vampirovibrionales bacterium | reverse complement strand
GAACGGCTGAAATGGACAAACCCATGTCACCGTTTGTTATCAATTCTGTGTTTTTACTTTTCCAGACACGCCCGAATCCAAGCGCTTAACACCGTTTCCGGGACAATGGCGTCAATCAGCTTGCGACCCAACACCTGCGGCAACGGCACCGGCGGGCGCTCTGGAATGGTATCGTAAAATTGCGTACCCGGCGTAACCGCCCTGAACGACGCCGAAAGCCCGTGCATGAGGTAGACACCGCCGACAGCAACCTCATGCGCCACCGAAATCAAGCGCAGTCCGGCCTGCTTGCGTTCTTCCTGCAACGCGCGCAATCGCCCGGCAACAAACACCAACCCGGCTTCTTCCGCTTGCAGTGACGGCTCAAAACCGGGACACTCCGACAGTAAGAGCAGCGGCAAGGATTCTGTCATCGACTCAAAGCCACGGATCAGTTCCTGCACATCAAACAACTGCAACGCGCGAGGGCCCAGATGGCTGTAGTACACCTCATGACCCGAAAGGCGCATCCGGCCTGCGCCCACCAAGCCATCACGGCTTTGCCAAAGCGGTGTGCGCTCTCCCAACAATAAAGCCATTTGTTCAGCCATTCTTAATATTTTCGGAATAAACTGGGTTGGCCCGACCGTGAACGATATAATATCCAGTGCGTCCAGTTTTCCAGCAAGGCGTCGAGCGGCCTGCGTCATCAATCAATAGGTACCGAACCCACATGAGTGTCGAATACAAGGATTACTATAGCATTCTCGGCGTTCCGCGGAACGCGACGGACAAAGAGATTAAGAGCGCCTACCGCAAGCTGGCCCGCGAATATCACCCGGACGTGAACCAGGGCGCGGAAGATAAATTTAAGGATATTAACGAGGCCTATGAAGCCTTACAAGACCCGGAACGCCGCAGAATGTATGACAACCTGGGATCGAACTGGCGGCAGGGCCAAAATTTTACACCGCCACCCGGCTACGAAAATTGGCAAACCGTGAATATCAACGACTTGGGTGGTTTTGGCGGCGGAGCGGGCGGCTTCTCCAGCTTTTTCGACGCCATTTTTGGTGGCATGGGCGCGCAGGGATATTCCAATGCGGGCTACACCGGGCAAGGCTTTGGGGGCGGCGACTCCTATGACGAACTCTTTGGCGGACGCGGACAACGGAGTACCCGGGGTGGACGAGGCAGAGCCGCCGCACCGGAGCAATTAAACATCGAGCAAGACTTGCCGCTGGATTTGGAGGAAGTGGTTCATGGCGTCAAAAAGGATGTGATTACACCCGGCGGTCGCCGCATGACCGTGAACGTGCCTAAAGGCGTCAGCGAAGGCGCTAAAATTCGGCTGGCAGGCGAGGGCGCGCAAGGACGCACCGGCAAGGGCGACTTGCTGCTGAATGTGCGGTACCGGAAGCACCCGCACTTTAAGGTGGAAGAAAATAATTTAGTGTACGAAGCGCCGGTACTGGTGCCGGACTTGGTGCTGGGCGCGGAAATTCAGGTGCCCACCCTACAGGGCGAAGTCTCGATGAAAATTCCGGCCAGCACCCAACCAGGCCGTCTGATGCGCCTGAAAGGCCAGGGCTTACCCGGCAAAAACGGGAAGGCTCAAGGCGATTTGCTGGTGCGCATCAAGGCGATTATTCCCGAAAACCCCAGCGAGCGGGAACAGGCCCTGTACCGGGAATTGAAGGCATTGCAAAACCATTCTTGATAGCGGAAGATCAGTCATTAGCAACAGCCCTGATGGTGATGTTCATATTGAATGAAATGATCACTCGTTTCATTGCGAATGCCTTCTTGTCATTCCCCACCCAAATGTAACAGCTCGCTTTAGGAAACACCTGCGGTTGTTTGGCGTCTGCCATAATCATGGTTATGAGTTCTGAGTTGCAACAAACGGCAAACCCCGCTATACCATCTGCACAGGCCGCCACCCCAAAAGGTCGATCTATCCAGATTTTGCCGCCGCACATCATCAACCGCATCGCCGCGGGAGAAGTAGTGGAACGTCCGGCATCGGTGGTGAAAGAGCTGGTGGAAAACGCACTGGATGCGGGCGCCACGCGCATTGAGATTGCAGCCAGCGCCGCCGGACGCACCATTCGCGTGGCGGATAACGGCTTTGGCATGTCACCGGAAAACGCGGCCCTGGCGTTTTACAATCACGCCACCAGCAAAATAAAAGACACCACCGATCTCGATCGCATCGAAACCCTAGGCTTTCGCGGCGAAGCACTGGCCAGCATCGGATCGATCTCAAAACTGGTATGCCTGACCCGCACACCAGATGCCAACAAAGGCACCCGCGTGACGCTGAACGAGCAGGGCGAACCCACGCTATCTGAAACAGGCTGCGCGCCGGGCACCGTGATGGAAGTTTCCGAGCTGTTTTACAACACGCCCGCCCGGCTCAAGTTTTTAAAACGCCCCGCCACCGAATTGGGACACATTGAAGAAACCGTTCAGTATCTGGCGCTCTCACACCCCGAAGTGCGTTTTTCGCTCACCATCAACGATAAAGAGACACTGAAAACATCGGGCAGTAACGAACTGAAACGCACCATTGAAGAAGTGTTTCATCTCAAGCACGATAACATCCGTCTGCTGCCCATCACCGCCGAAGACGCGGAAGCCGGGCTGCGGTTGGCCGGTTTTGCGTCGGAACCGGGCGTGATGAAGAGCAGCAAACGCTGGATGACCACTTATGTTAACGGGCGCCATGTGCGATGCGCCACGTTCCAGAAAGCGATTGAAGCCGCATACGAGTCTCTGTTGCCGCATGATAAATACCCGATGTGCGTGTTCTTTTTGAACATGCCGCCCGATGAAGTGGATGTGAACGTGCACCCCACCAAGCGCGAAGTACGTTACGCGGCGGCGCAAAGTATTTTTGGGTTTGTGCGCAGCGGCATCCGCAGTGCGCTGGCCTCCCACGGCATTTCATTCGAACCGCCGCCATTGCCCTCCACGCCGTCGTTCGATGCCACTCGATCGTTTCATGCGCCCAATCAGTCGTCTCCTTCATACGTTCAGCCGATTTTACCCGCATCACCCCATCGTGAACAGGGCGCGGTCTGGCAACCGGAACACAAACTTGGAGCCTACAGAGTTTCGTCGGCGACACCGGTTGAACCACGCACCGTGCAGGCCGCGCTGGATTTTTACCAGCCAGCCAACGAATCCGAATGTGTTTCCGTTGATGCCCAAAGCGCACAAACCGGGCCGTTCAAGGTCATTGGGCAGTTGTTCAACACGTATATCTTACTGGAAACCGTACAGGGCCTGATGGTCGTCGATCAGCACATTGCCAGTGAGCGGGCGTTTTTTGAATCGCTGACCCTCAACCTGACCACCGATACACCGGATATCCAGCATCTGATCACCGCGCAATCATTGGCGCTCACCCCGGTGCAGCGCGCGTTGCTGACACGCTATCAGGCCGAATTTGCCAAATTGGGCTTTTTATACACACTGGATGACACTGGCGCGCAATTAACCGGTTATCCGCTGGTTTACGCCGGACGCGACCGCATGTTTGAAAACGGCGGACTGTTTGAAAACCTGCTGGCCCAACTGGAAGAGACCGGCGAAATGAAGCTGGACCTGGATCATCTGCTGGCCACGCTGGCCTGCCACAGCGCGGTTCGGGCCGGAGATTCACTCACCATCCCAGAAATGCAAACCGTGGTAGAACGCTGGCTGACCTGCCAACTCCCCTGGACCTGCCCGCACGGGCGGCCCATCGCGCACACCATTTCCAGAAACGAGCTAAACCACTTCTTTCATCGTCCCAGCCTACCTGTTAACGCCCTTTAGCCGACAAGTCGGCTTATACGTACGGCTGGTTTTGCTGTGTGGGCTTCCTGTCATTCCCGCGTAGGCGGGAATCCATTCTCAGGCGCAAACATAGGCAATTGAAATTGGCAGTACGATACGGAGAGAAATGCTTCTCCAAACAATGGATTCCCGCTTTCGCGGGAATGACAACGTGGCCTTGAAAGCCAGCTTGCTGGTCTGGATTCCCGCCTACGCGGGAATGACACAGGACTGCTTGAACACATTTCTCAATGCCCAAAATATATGCAGGCAATTTTTACCATCGCCATGTTTTTATTTTTTTAAGACTTGTTTTGGTAGGAAGTGTCTGAGTTTTAAACGCCTGATAGCAGGCAACGCTTTGCATGAGCTTACCCGGTCAGGTTTGGATAGAGGATGGATGGAAGCAGGAGTATAGGTTATGTCTGAGAATTCGATTCAGCGGCCACTTGTTCGGCAAACGGTGCAACTGCAGGCGGGTCAAAAATACCAGGGTGCGCTTAACGGAGAAACCGTGCAAGGCACGGAAAAAGGCACCAAAGCCGAGATCAGCAACGCACAAGGCGGTGAAATTAAAGGTGTGGGCGGTGATACGAATGTGAGCATTCAAAATGGCCAGGGTGGGACGCTGGATATTGGGGGCGGCAAAAACAAAAGCAACGTGAATGTGAATTACAACAACGCCGAACGAATTTCCATCCTGGGCGCCGACCAGGAAGGCAAAATTAAACTGAGCGGCTCGTGCAACGACCAGGTACAAATCGGCATGCTGAGTGGCCAACAGGAAACCACGATTGCATCGGGCCATGGCAACCGCTACGAAGTTTACCTGGACAAAGGCAAGCACACCCTGACCCAGCAAGAAAAAAGCACGCAAAACGGCATGGCGCTATTGGGTGGTGACAAGGCAGGACAATTGACAGGGAATTTAAACGGTAAAGAGAACGCCTACACGGGCAATCTCGGCAACGTGTCATCCACGTTATATGTGCGCGGAAACGACAACAGCTTTAAAGAACTGGAAATGAGCAAACGCGATGATAAATTTGCGTTGCTGAAAGGCAGCCAAGGCGCCAGCGGAACCGTCAATTTGGGCGGCGGCAAAGATATTGCTGATATCTTCGGCAAAAACCACGACGTTGAACTTGTGACGGATAACCAGGACATGGTGAAGCTGGAAGGCGATCAAAAAAACTGGCAGCAAGGCATTCTGGATGATGGCCGCCGTCAGTTTACAGATGGCAACGGCAACAAGATTATCGTGCAAGGCGACGCCCGCGTAATGGATGAAAGCGGCCATACGTTTGATAAAGGGCAGGCCCTGTCCAGCGAGCCGAGCACGGGACAACAACAAATGAACCAGATACGGGAAAATTTTGTCTCGCAGCGCCAGCAGCAAGCCGGACAAAACAACGAGCAACAACAGGCAAATATCCCAAGCCGCAGACAGTTGGCTGACACCACCAACCAGTTGTGCGACATCGCGCGCAATCTAGAGCCGGAATCGCCGGAAGCCCAACAGGTTTACAAACGTATCCAGGCCCTGCAAAATCTGGATCAAGCCCAGGCAAGCCCTCCAGAACCAGAGTCACCAGAAGCACGCCTTCAAGCCCAGGCAAGCCCTACAGAGCCAGAGTCACCAGAAGCACGCCTTCAGGGTGAGGTAGGGGCTGTGCAATTTTTGCTGGATAAACGGGATGCAACCGCCGGCTGGAACGGAAAGTATGACCACCAGGAACTGAAAGAAGCTGCACTGCAGCTACCCTCGGATCAGCAAGATCATCAAGCGGCCATCATAAAAATCGAGCAAAACGCACAAGCCTTGAGCTACCTGGATGGCTTAGGTGGGGTCAGTTGGTTCAGCGGGTTAGATCGACCAGAATTGGAAAACGTCCAAAAATTGCTCAAGCAAGGCTGGACACTGGATCAACTGATCAAAGAAGGGCAGAGAAGTGAAAACGAAGGAGGAGTAACATCCTCATTACTAAGCAACACCAAGCCACTCAATTTCAAGTCTGACGAGGAAAAAGAAACGGCTGCAAAAGCATTGCAACATCTGATTGATAATACCCCACCGGAAGGCAACTACACCTATGACAGCATGGCGGATACCATCTTGAAAGCGGATGCCACAATGAAAGACAACCTGTTGAAAATCCGGGAAGATCTGAATCCGAATGCATCGGACGTTCCACTCAACCGGATGCATGCCGAAATAAGTAAACAAGAATTACAGGTAATGCTCGATTTGGTCAACCAAGGCTATTCACTGGATTACATTTTGGAAGCTACTGGAATTGAACGCGCCGGAGATGGTTCCGCCGATCTGAAAAACCTGCGATCAGCCTAAAACATCAGTTTATTAGTTTATTGGCTTTTCCAAAACATATTTATTCATGCTATCTTTCTGAGAAATCTCAGCTTCTTTGGAGGCACGATTCATGCTTGTTTATCACCTGTTCGGCTATAAATTTATGATTGACCCGGCCTACGGCATTGAGTTCCTCAATGACATTTGGGCACGCGAACCCGTCGGCGCGCTCAGCATTTGCATTACGCTGACCGGCCTGCTGATTACGCTGGCATTCAAGCTGTTTGATTTCTGGTGGGATGTGCAAAAAGAACGCGCCCGCCAAGGCAAGCTGAAACTTGAGCTTTCCGCCGCCAACAATACACACGGCTTGCCCGTCTTACAGGCCATTATCTCCAACATTGGCCGAGAGCCTGTAGTCATCCGCGAAGTGGGCTATGCAAAACCCCGCCTGTTCGGAAAAGATTTTGTGCCCGTCACTCCGGTGAATACGCCTTTACCACATGCGCTTAATGCGCATGAACTGATGCAACTCACGATTGATGCAGACACCGTGGATTTACAGCTACTGACAACTGGTTTTCAGGTCAAGGATTCGCTTGGCAACTTGTGGGAAGCGCCGGAAAGGGAAACGCGCCGCGCCAAACGCCAGTTGAATGTGCTGCAAGCTCAGAAGAGCCAGAAAAAACAACGCTCCGCTGAAAAAGAAGAAGTCGTGTCTCTCAACTAAGGCAAACATCAACTTCTTTTCAACTCTGTGACGCCTACTCTGCACTGTCATTCCCACGAAGGCGGGAATCCATTCTTATACAGGTGAGTGTGCTGATACTAATCCTTCATCCTACCTAAAGCCAGCTTGCTGGCCGCCTTCGCGGGAATGACAGGGAATTTTAACCCAGGTTCAGACGGCTGACTCAGCTAACCCGAGTTCTTCTTCGGCCTTCAACATTTCGGCATCCTTTGTCGCGGTCTGCCAATTCGCCTCTTTTTTGGGCTGATGCTTTTTCGCATCCGGATCAAATTCGGCATAGGTTTTAGCCAGCTCCGCCTTGAACTTTTCCAGCGCCTCGTGCTCGGGCACACGCATCACTTTTTCTTCGCCCTTGAAAATATAATACTGCCCAACGCCGCCCGCAATGCCGATATCGGCATGCCCAGCCTCGCCCGGCCCGTTGACAAAGCAGCCCATCACCGCCACATCCAGCGACTTGCCCGGGTTTTTGCGATCGTACTCGGACATCAGGCTCTCCACCTGATTGGCCAGACCATGCAGATCGACTTCGCAACGACCGCAAGACGGGCAGCTAATCAGGTTGGACCCTGACTGCCCCAAGCCCATGCCGCGCAAAATTTCGTGCCCGGCAAACACTTCTTCAATCGAATCCGCCGTCAACGACACGCGAATCGTATCGCCGATACCTTCAGCCAGCAGCATGCCAAAGGCCATCGAAGTTTTAATCAGGCCTCGTTTCAGCGTCCCGGCCTCCGTCACACCCAGGTGCAGCGGGTAATCGACCAGCTTTGCCAGACGCCGATACGCTTCCACCATTTTCAGCGGATCGCTGGCCTTGACGGAAATTTTGAAGTTGAAAAAATCCTCTTCTTCCAGAATGCGCGCGTTCAGCAACGCGCTTTCGACCAGTTGCGTCACCAAATCATCCGGGTACTGGTCTTTGATGGGTTTTTCGACCGAGCCGGAGTTGACCCCGATGCGGATGGGAATATCGCGCTCTTTGCATTTGCTGACCACGGCGCGGATAAATTCTTTTTTGGGCTGGTTGCCGGGGTTGATGCGCACGCACTGCACACCGTTGTCCGCCGCTTGCAGGGCCAGGCGGTAATCGAAGTGAATATCGGCCACCACCGGAATGGGGGAGCGCTGGACAATCGTTTTGAGGGCATCGGCAGCTTCTTTATCCGGCACGGCCAGGCGAATGATCTCGCATCCGGCATCGGCCAGACGCTTAATCTGGCTCACGCTCTCTTCGATATCCCGCGTGTCGTTGGTCAGCATGGATTGAACCGAAATGGGCGCATCGCCGCCGATTTCCACGTTACCGACCCTGATTTTGCGTGACTTGCGCCGTTGGATGTCCATGAAAAAAATCCTGTACGTTCTGGAGATCGCCCCTATTGTACCCAAGTCCCTCGCAACTTGAAAGAGATGCACCCGATACGCTATAAAGGTCTCAGTTCCCCGGCAAATCGCCACCAGAAACGGGTATCTCCATGTCCGCCATTCCACCCGATCTCCCACCATCATCTCCCGTGCTCAAGGCGTCTATCCAGTGGCTTCAGCACCTGGACACCGTTTCCTCGCCAACGAAGGCTCAAGCCGCACCCAAACCCCAATTGGCGCTCAGCACGGCGGAAATTATCGCGCTATTTACGCGTTTTAAGCTACGCACCATCAAGTTTGAGGATTTGAAAAATTTCCCGCTATCGATGCTCTCAGCAGCGGAAAAGGAATTTGTCTGGTACCTGCAACGCAACCAGCATTACTTCAAGATGCTGGCAGCCCTGGATCATGACCCCGACACCCTTAGCCCCAAAGACATTAAGATTGCCGCCCAACTGGCTGGTGATGCCTTGGTTTTATCGGATGAGGATTTGAAGTACCTCAAGGAATCATCTGTAAAAGCCGCATCACCTGACAAAATATCGCCGAGAAACGCATCAAAAAACCAATTTGAAGCCGATGAGCTGGCTGCCATGCTACAAAAGCTCTCGGCAAAGCCAATAACGC
>CAZXUP010000005.1:6598-23783 GCA_964643815.1 uncultured Vampirovibrionales bacterium | reverse complement strand
GCGGCGTTTGTGGCGATTCCCTTGCAGGCGGTGGTGCATGAACTGATTCCGGATGACAAGCGCGGCAAGGTGCTTGGGGTTCAGTTCACGTTGCTCAGCACGGCGTCTACCTTGCCGGTTCTGATTGCGGGCTTGGCGGTGGAAGAGGTTGGGGTGAAAAACATGTTTATGTTGATTGGCGTGCCGGTGTTTCTGTTTGGGTTGGTTAGCCTGTACAGGCGATTGAAGATGGGTAAGGGTTATGTCGTTGCTGCAAATTGGTAAACGTTATAAGGTTGCGCCACAACTGAAAGACCGGATTTACTTGTCGGTCAGCAGCGAAGGCTATGGCCATTCCAGCCGGGCATTGGCGCTGGCCCGGCAATTTCAGCCGGGAGAAGTGTTGATTGGCTCTTACGGTTATGCCCTGGAGCGGGTGCGTTCCTACGATTACCCCAGCGTCGGGGTGACGCAGGAAGTTAAATTTGTCGGTTCCGAAGGGCATTTCGATGTCGGCAAAACCATCCTCAGCAATCCGACGCGCGCGCTGGGTTTCAATCAAATCGTCCAGGAAGAAATGGATATCATCAAGCAGCATGGCATTACCCTGGTGGTGGCCGATGGCCGGATGGCCCCTGTGCTGGCTGCCGAGCGCCTGGATATTCCCTGTATCGTCATGACCAATCAAAGTGCGTTCTATCCGTTTTTTGAACGCGATTCGGCGCTGGTGAAATTGTTTGGGCATTCGTTTGAGTGGGTGATGAAGTTGTGGTTATCATCGGCGGAAGAAATTCTGATTCCCGACTTTGCGCCGCCATACACCATTTGTTTGCCCAATCTGTCGGATAATTATCAGGTGAAAAAACGAACCCGCTTTGTGGGGCCGCTGGTGGCTTGGCAGGCGCATGAAGTGGCTCCGCTGACGCGTTCCGGTCACAATCCTCTCATTGTCGCTTCGCTCGGTGGACACGAATATCGCCGTCCGCTGTTTGATGCGGTGATTGAAGCAGCCCGGTGCAGCAGCAACCTCGACTTTATTATTATTTCCAGTTTCAAGGCAGAGAATGTTCCGTCCAATGTACAGATCCATCCGTTTGTTAAAGAAGCGGCGCCCTATTTCAAGGCAGCCGATCTGGTTATCACCCAGGCGGGGCATAGCACTGCCATGGAACTGCTGACCCTGGGCACGCCGTCCCTGATTGTGCCGGATTCGTTGCAGATTGAGCAGGAGAACAACGCCCGGCGCATGGTGGAGTTGGGTGTGTCTCTGAAAATGGAATACGAAGATTTTTTGGTAGACAGCTCGCAGGCGGCTTTGCGGTGGAACATCCAGAAGTTGCTTGAGTCTCCCGAATTTGGCGCGCGCACCCGCGAATTTTCGGACAGGGCGGCGGAAGTCCATGGTGCGAAGGAAGCGGCCAACCACTTGCGCGAATTTGCGCATCGTTTGTCGGCGTATTAAACAACTTGATATTTAAGCGTGTATTGACGAAGGACGATTGAGTTGAAACATAAATTCAGGCTGATTAGCATGATCGCCGCCGTGTGGCTGGTTGTAATTTTAACCGGGAAGGTGATGCCCCACTATTCGTCCGTAACGCTGTTGCTGGTGTTTATGATGCTGTACACCTGGCTGATTACGCTGGCGATGGTGCATCAAAAGCGGATGGAACTGAAGCGTCCCCGTCCGGTAAACGGCGATTATTTGCCGAAGGTGTCGGTGGTGATTGCGGCGCACAACGAGGAAACCGTCATTGAAAACACGGTGCGTCACATGATGACATTGGATTATCCCAACTACGAATTGCTGATTATGGATGATCGCAGTGAAGATGCAACACCGCAAATTTTGAAACGGCTTGCCAGCGAATTGGCATCCAATTACCGCTATCATATTCGCTCGGCGGATGCGCCCCCCGGCAAGCCTGCCACACTCAACGAAGCGCTGACCTTGGCCGATGGTGAAATCATTTGCGTGTTTGATGCGGATGCCTATGTCGGTCCCGATTTCTTGCGACGGATTATGCCGTTTCTGGCGGATGAGAACGTGGGCGCGGTGCAGGCCCGGAAGGTCATTGCCAACTGGAATGAAAACTGGCTGACGCGCTGCCAGAATTACGAATATTCGCTGGATTCGCATTTTCAGTACGGACGCGACAGCGTCAAAGGAGCCGTGGAACTGCGTGGTAATGGGCAACTGGTGAAACGCGAGGCGTTGGCGGAGGTCAATGGCTGGAACAATGAAACGCTGACCGATGATCTGGATCTCTCGACCCGGTTGCATATCGAGGGCTGGGATATTCGTTTTGCGCACAAAGTGGCTGTGTACGAAGAAGGGATCACCGTTTTTGGCGACTTGCTCAAACAGCGCCGCCGCTGGACCGAAGGGACGCTGTTCCGGTATCTCGAATACGCAGGTCCGTTGCTGCGTTCGCGCAAGGCGTCGCTGCGCACCACGCTGGATATGACCGCGTATTTTCTGGAGTTTTTATTGCCGCTGTGGCTGGCGTTGGATTTGGTGCAACTGGCCTGGGGCTTGATTGTTAGCGACCCGGTGCCGATGCGGATTATTTCATCCCTGTTTGTGGTGCCGGTGTTTTCGGTTAGCATGACGATTGCGATTATTGTTGCGATTATTCGTTTTCAACGTCCCAAATGGAGCGAGGCGGTGTTATGGGGTATTGTCACGGGCTTGTACATGACCGTTCTCTGGATTCCGCTGGCGTTTGGCATTATCGTGAAAGTGTTGTTTCAGCCCAAACGGCGCACGCGCTGGGATAAGACGGTGCATACGGGTTCTGCCCATAAAGTGGTGGAGCACCCGGTGAATTAACCAGCCACGTTGAATGGAGGCGATGCAGGCGGGGCTTCCAGTTGCATGTCCAGCAGTTCTTCCAGTTGCTCAAAACAATGAAGCGCCTTGAGTGCCTGGCCGCGTTCCTGTGCATCTCCCCAGGTTTTCAGTTGCCGGGTATCAGGTTCCAGAACGGTCTCTTTAAAGGCGTTATAGAGTTTTTCCGTCACCAGATTCAATCCGTTGCTGCGTTTTTCAATGGCGGTTTCCAAGGCGTGTTGTATCTCTTTCGGAGAAAATTTTTCAGGCTTGGGATTGATGTTGTGCGTATTGGCGAGGACAAAGCCTTTTTGAGCGTGGGTTTCCCGTGGCACTTTAAGATTGAGCAGCTTGTACAGGTGCGCCAGGTCTCTTGTGGCTTGCACCAGTTGCACCTGTTCAGCCAGCGGCTTGGCTTTCAAATCGGGTTCGTTGATATCCAATACCGCTTTTTTAAATAGCGGATACAATCTACCCAACAGTGATTGCTTCTCATTGGGGATCGTTCCTGCTTTAATCCCCTGTTGTTGTATCAATCGAAGTGCTTTACCCAACAGTGATTGCTTCTCATTGAGGATCTTTTCTATCTTCATTTCTTGTCGCCGTGTCAATTGAAACACGTCATAAAACTGGTTGATGATCGCGCTGAGCTGATCCAGATTCACTGATGTTGAGTCAAGTTTAATGATATCGTCCCGGATCTGGTTGTAAAGTATCAGGCTGTTATCCGTAATGATTGTTGTGGAGGGCTTGATGATGGAGCCAGTAGCCGCTTCGGGGGATGCTTTTTCAGGAGGTTTTTTGCCCGAAAAGCGAAGTGTGTTCGTTGCGTTGAAACGAGTAGAAGATAGTTCCCTTAGCATTGCTTTCTCCACGGGTTGGCTTCGATACGCTTAGGCGCCAGGTTCCTGCATTTTTAAAAGCGGCGTCGGCAGGCGGCGTTGCAGCTTCCATTGGCTGTCCAGCACCACCACGGTGGTCACGGCTTCCAGCGTGATTTTATCGGTGTCATGGCTTCTAAAGCTCTGGTAGAAAATCAGCTTGTAGCCGTCAATGCCCAAGCGGGTTGTCAGCGTCAGCTTATCCTGGTACTGGGCAGGCGTCTTGAACTTGAGGTTCTGCTCGACCACCGGGTAAATCCAGCCGTTCGGCTCATCCGGCTTGGAGAGCTTCAAGTCCTGGGCCTCAAATAGCTTGACCCGGCCCATCTCCAGCCACTTGGTATAAGCGCCGTGCCACATCACCCCAAAGCAGTCGGTATCAAAAATATTTACATCCAGATCCATGCTGTGCACAAATTGGAGTGCGGTTGCCTGATTGGGGGATGGCGTCATGGCAGTAAAATCTTATGATTTTATGAAGTCACCTTTATAATCCCATAATAACGGCTATAATCAAGAAGAACGCACGACAGAAACAGAGACTGGGCACTCCGAGCCGTTAGAATGAGAGGTGTTTGATGGACGCCTTTAACCTGATTCAAAACTTTTTCACCAAGATGCGGTGCAACTTCTGTTCGCATAGCTTTTCCCCCGAAGATATCCAGTTGATCCGGCAGGATGAGGGTATTTACATTGTAAACGTGTACTGCAACCACTGCGGTACGCAAAACGGTGTGGCCATGGTTGGCGTCGAAGTGCCGGGTGAGACGGTTCATTTTGAGGACCCGGAGCTGACCGAGCAGGAACTGGAGCGTTTAGCCGACTTCAAGCCGATTTCAGCCAACGATGTGCTGGACGCGCACCACTTCTTCAGCAACCTGGGTGACGACTGGATGAAGTTTATTCCGCCAGAAAGGCTTCAACCGGATACAGAGCCTGAAACGGAATCTGAAGACGAGTAAACGCCTCGCGCCCGCCGGCGTTGCGATCAATCAGCGACAAGATCCGCACGATCTGCACGGTGGGGTAGGCTGCTTGAATGGCTTCGATGGCCTTCAGCGTCGAGCCGCCGGTGGTTACCACGTCTTCCACCAGGGCAATCCGCATCCACGGGGCCAGATGGCCTTCAATCTGGCGGCCCGCGCCGTGGCCCTTGGCTTCCTTGCGCACAATAAAACCCGATAGCGGTTGGCCTTCCTCGGCGCTGCGGCAAATAATGCTGCTGACGATGGGGTCGGCGCCCAGCGTCATCCCGCCTACGGCGTCAATATGGAGGTCCTTCAGGGCATCGTAAAGCAAATGCCCGATGAGATAGGCCCCCCGGCCATCCAGGGTGCTCAGGCGGCAATCCACGTAGTAGCTGGAGCGCTGCCCGGAGGCCAATACAAAATCGCCCTTCTTAAACGACAGGCGTTTGATAATCTGAAACAGTTCATCTTTCATCAAAATAGACATGGGATCAGGGCCGGGTGCGGGGCAGGAACAGGCCCCGCATCAAAAAAACTTGTTCCTATTGAAGCTTACTATAGTCCTGCTGGCTTTTCTAAACCATGCTTTTGGCCTCAGAGATTTTTTCATCAATCCAGGCCAGGCTGTTACTCGAAAGCTCCTGCTCCCCAATCGAACGGGCCAGCTCATACTGGGTTAGCGCCTGCGGCCAGTGCTGGCGCATGGCCGATAAACGGCCCAGCTTCATATAAAACGATGCCTTCCAGATGTTAAGCCCTTCCTGAACGGCCATGCTTAGGCCCTTCTGGCAAGCGTGTTCCGCCAGCGGCCAATTTTCCTGTTCGGCATGAATGTTGACAATCCGCTCCAGCGTGTTCAACTGGCCTTCCAGGTTTTGCACGGCGCGGTCATAGGTTAGCGAGCGCTGGAAGCAATCCAGGGCCTCTGTATAGCGTTCATCCTCGTAGTACAGGTTGCCCAGGTTGGCCAGTGTTGAGGCGGCGGAAAGCTGGCAGCCGTTGGCTTCATCCAGGGCCAGGGTTTTTTCGTAATACAAAATGGCATTCTGGCTGTCTTTTCGCTCGTCGTACAGGTCGGCTAGTTGAAAGTAAATTTCAGCCTGCCGCAAATTATCATCAGCCGACTGGTACCAGTGCAGCGACTGGTTAAAAGATTCGACGGCTTCGTTATACTGTTTTCGATACGCCTGAATTTCGCCCATGTTCTGGTACACTTCACCCAAACGCCCCATCCAGGCAGCATCCACCGTGTCGTCCTCGTACATTAGGCGTTTAATATACACGGCAGCCTTTGCGAGAGAGGCCATGGCGGCGTTGTGATGGTAGGTTTCCTTGTTGACGGAACCGTTCAGGCGATACAGCTCGGCCAGCACTGCCTTGTTGGTTTCCGCCTTCAGGCTCAATGCTTTTTCCAGGCATTGGGCGGCGGCTTCATATTGGCCGTGTCCTGCGCGGTAGCGGGCCAATTCCAGCAGTTCCCTCACCATGGCAATTTTATCCCGGGCGGCAACCGCAGCGGTCAGACGTTTTTGGATGGCCTTCTCCTGTTCATCAGGTTCATGGGCATCTGTCATTAGCTCGTTGGTCAGGTGATGCAGATCGGGCGTGGTGTTTTGCGAAGAAGGGGTGTTTTCGGCAGTTGGTGGTGTGCTTGGGGTGGTATCCGGTTCGGCCTGTTGAGCTTGTGCAAGCAGGTTTTCATTGTTTGTCTTGGAGGATTTGTCACCGGGTGGGCTGGTTTCGTGCAGCAGGTTTTTTTCTTCGTCGCTCAGTTCCAAACCAGCCAGAGTGTCCTGGAATGAAGGCTGTGTGTCCGAATTGGATGCCTGGGTAAGCTCCAGAAATGTGGGGCCATCCAGGCTGGTTTCGGCCTCATCGCCCATCATGGATGCCGGCAGTTGAATGTTTCGGTAATCCTCCAGCGATGTAAATCGCTGCTGAGACGCCAGCGGCTTGACGTGTCGGTAGAGATACGCCTTGGAGGACACGCCGGTTTCCGACCAGTCTTCCACGGTTTCTGTTTGAGAGGGTGGCGTGATGGCCGTTCGGGATGATTTGCGTCCGCGCGCGGCGCTGCCGTGAAATTTTGCTTCGGACAGCAAGGCCCGGTTTTTGATGCGGACCACACGGCTTTCGGGTTCATGCGATTTTTCGCGCAGATAAAAATCCTGCAGGGCTGAATGCAACCGCTCCCGTTCTTCGGGCGGTAAGCCTTGGTATAGCGCGCGTTTAACGACATGATACAACTCGTACCAGGGCTTGAATTTTTTATCCTGCTTGCCTTTGCGGTGATGACGAATATGCGCCAGCACTTCTTGCGGCGGGTAGTTGATTTTTAGAATGGATCGAATCAGCGAATGCTCCAGAATGTCTTCCACGGTGTCCGCATCCAGTCGGGACGGTCCCAGGATGGGGTAGCAGATGCTGGCCATGGCTTGCAGGCTTTTGGCGTTGATGGGATGACGCAGGAGCGCGAGCACCTGAATCAGTTTTCGATGCTGATCGGGAAGACGCGCGTAGATCAACCGGGCCAGGGCGCCCGCCATTTCCGGCGCAGAGCCTTTTGTGGCGTCTTGTGTTTCCGGTGCGGCTTCGGTTTCCAAAAGACGATTGAGCGTGCTGAAATCGAGATGCAATTGCTGGTTGAGATGAAACAGGCCTTTCAATAGCCAGGGGTAGCCGTGCGTTTTGGCATACAATTGCCGCATGGCGCTGACTTCCGCTTCCGGTGTGGCGGCCTGCTCCAAAATACCCGGGTCCGGTTCGGTCGTACCGGTTTTTTTCCGGTTTTGCATCAGCCGGAGGGTATCATCCGCCGTTAAGCCGCTCACTTTGATATCGGCCACACCGTCCTGGTTTGGGCTCATATCCGCATAAGGCAAGCGCTCGCCGCTCAACACCATTTTGATGTTGGGAAACGCGAGCAGGAAATTGAGCATTTCTTTAAACGGATAGGAGTTGAAACGCAGTTCCGCATCAACGATGTATTCCACGTTATCCAGCACCAACAGCAAGGGCATATCGCCCACCTGATTAATCAATTTTTCCAGTTTTTGCAAGGGCTCTTCTGCGCCGGTATCGCGCGGGCGTCCCCGATCACTGCGGCGTTCCAGTTTGAACGTGCTGGGCGCATGGCCATCTGCCGCCGAGCACACATAGGTGATGTAGTGAATCAAGAACTGGATGATTTCTTCAAAATCCGTGTGGCGGTTGACATCGAACCACAGCAATTGTTCGTTCCGGCTGCCCATCAATTCAATCAGGCCGCGCACCAGGCTGGTTTTACCGCTACCCTGCTGCCCGCCCACCAAAATAATTTTCTTTTCCGGGTTATTCAGCGTGTGGGCCAGTTCCAGGATGATTGGTTTGCGGTGATGAAAAACGTGCGGCTCATACCGAATACAACGCTTGGTGACTGCCAGCGGAGACAGCAGATCGCGGCGATCGCCCATTTGAATGTTGGCGTGCGAACGTCGGGCTGGCACAAAGGTTCCTTGCTCCAACCGTTCGATGATTGTGGGGCTGATGAATGTGGAATGCGCTTTCATATGAGTGTAAGCCGGTAATCCGTCCAGACGCCACTTTTATT
This sequence comes from uncultured Vampirovibrionales bacterium, assembly GCA_964643815.1. Classification (GTDB taxonomy): domain Bacteria; phylum Cyanobacteriota; class Vampirovibrionia; order Vampirovibrionales; family Vampirovibrionaceae; genus CAZXUP01. The sequence continues at coordinate 15,533 of CAZXUP010000005.1, read as the reverse complement.
GTACACTGGTGTAATGAATTCGGGGAGCGATACCAGTGCGGAGCGTTGGCTGGCTTGGCAAAGTGCCTGCCAGGAAATGGGCGTTGCGTTATCGGATGCCCAGCGTGAAACCTTCGAGCGTTTTTACGCGCAACTGCTCGAGGCCAACCAAACCGTCAATTTAACCCGGATTACCGCACTGGATGATTTTCTGAATCGTCACTTGCTGGATTCGCTGTCGATTGCGCCGTTGTTGCCAAACGAGGCTGCTGTGGCTGATGTGGGTAGCGGAGCGGGTTTTCCGGCCATTCCACTGGCCATTGCGCGTCCGGATTTGCGAATGACGGCGATTGAATCGGTGGGCAAGAAATGCCGGTTCATTCAAAGTGTGCAAGAAAGTTTACAGCTTTCAAATTTAAGTGTGATATCAGAACGCAGCGAAACGCTGGCCCAGCGGCCCGAATTTCGAGAGCGGTTTGATGTTGTGACTTCCCGTGCGGTGGCGGCGCTGCCGGTGTTGCTGGAATTGTGCCTGCCGCTGGTGGAGCCGGGCGGTTTGTTTCTGGCGATGAAAGGGCTGTCTTACGAAGCCGAGCTGGAGGCCTCGAAAAAAGCGCTGCACCTTCTGGGCGGGCGCTTGCGGGAAGTGGTGACGTTTGATCGCCCTGAGTTGTCTGCTTCCCGGCTGATTGTGGTTGAAAAACCGGTCAAAACCCCGTCCAGTTATCCGCGCAACTCGGGAACCATCACCAAAAGCCCGCTTTAGTGAAGGCTAGCTGCTGAGGTTGACGCCGCCCAGGTGGCTGGTGTTCAGGTTTTTATGAATGCTTTTGGCAATCTCGCCCTTGCCGTCCTTTTCCATCAGGTCGGCTACGTTGCGCAGGAAGTTCAGCACTTCCGGGTTGCCGGGCAAGGGGCCTTGTCCGCCTGGAGCAGTCGCTGGTCGGTTACCGGCAGGGTTTCTGCTGCCAACCGGCTTACTGATTGGGGCGTTCTTTTTAAGTGCGGCGGGCGCACGGTTGATGCTTTTGGCTTGCAGGCCCTTATTGGCCGGGATGACCGGGGCTTGTCCAAGAATCTGATTTTGGACGGCGGCTTGCACCTCTTGCGCCCGTCTCAGCTCGCGTTGCAAATCCGGTGAGGGTATTGGCGCGGCGGTTTGTTTTTGAGGCGTGGCAGGGGTCTGGCTTTTCAGGTACTGGTTCACCGCCTGCTTTTTGGGCGCTGCGGTGCTAACAGGACGTTTAGGGGCTTGGGCGGCCTGTATCGCCGACAGAATCGTTTCCAGCTTTTTGGAAGAAGGCTGTGGCTTTGCTTCCGGCATCGGAGCCGACTCTTCTTCGATGGGGGCAAACTCCGGCTCCAGTTGCTTCAACGAGCGCAGGCCGATGACATCTTCCGTGTTGTGCTTGCGGTTTGAAGTGGTCGCCTGTTGCACGTCATGCTTGTTGCGGTAGGCATCGGCCATATCCCGAAAGCTGACGCGCTTGCCTTGGGCTTGCTCTTCCAGAAGGTCTTCCAATTGGATATCCTGACGTTTGAACTGGAGGATCTTGTGCCGGATAAACAGTCCGAGGCCGAGGGTCACCAGGCCTAGCAGGCCGTAGGGGATCCACGTTTCGATTTTGCCGGTGGCCAGTGGCTCCAGAAGGCTAAAGTTACCTATAGACAACCCTTCAGTCGGTGTTTTCTGGCTTGCCGCTTTGTTGATGGGGCGGGCTGCCGTTTCTGCCGGTTTTTGGGAAATGGGTTCGTATCTGGACAGCTCTGCAAGGCGATTATTGGCAATGGGATCGGCGGTGTTACTTAGCGGCGCCAATGTATTTGCCTGAGACTCTTCGTCGGGCAGCAGGTCGTTTTTGCTAGCCTGATCCAGTCCGCTGGCATTGCCTGCATTAAAAATTCCGTTGCGGGTGGAAAATGCGACGTTAGGCGTACCCAGGTCTTCGCCACGGATAATCAGGCGGATTTTGTGTTCGTTGAGCGGCTGCATAATCACATGGCTGATATTGGGCGCACCGGCAAAATTGGTGTGAATGGTTTCCTCGGCGTTGATTTGGTCGATATCGAGAATCATTTTGCTGTCAGAAACCAGGATTTTTTCCACCGGGACAATGCTGCCGGTATGCAGAATAATGTCGGTCTGCTCACCGTTGGCGGCAAATTCCACGTTTTTCAGATCAACATCCTTGGCCCAGCCGGGCAGCGCCAATACCGGGAGTAACATCGCCCCAAATACCAGCATCCAGAAACGGAGAGGCTTTTTGGATATGAAATTTTGCTTCTCTCTCATGACAACCACCGTATCTTTCCACTCTTGCTGATTCACACCGGAGACAAATCCATCTCCTTCACAATAGTGGTTTGCCCAGCCTGCTTCATCAACCGAACGGTCGAGTTTGAGAAGGTTTAAAAGCTGAAAAGGCTTTTGCAGAGAGTGTTTTTGTCGGTTTTGACTTCTCTTCCCGGCAGCTTGCATTTCCTCCACTTGGAGGAGTCAATAAGCTGCCCCCCCTGTCATTCCCGCGAAAGCGGCCAGCAAGCTGGCTTGAGATAGGGCTCATCTGTCATTCCCGCGAAAGCAGGAATCCATTGTCAGGATCAGGTGCAGCGTTTGGGAGTGCCTATACACTCGCTTCTCCGCTTGATGGATTCCCGCTTTCGAGGGAATGACAAATAATCTGGCTGGAAGCCTACCAGCCCTACCTAACGCCGACTTGTCGGCCCTTAATACTCAATCCCTTTGCGGGCCTTGACGCCGATATCCCAGTAGTGCTTGATGGGGCGGATTTCAGACACCAAATGGGCCATTTCGATAATTTCCGGGTGCGCGCGGCGTCCGGTGAGGACAATTTCCAGCTCCTGAGGCTTGTTGGCCAGTAATTCTTTCATTTCTTCCAGCGGAATCAGGCCGAGATCGATGGCGATATTGGCCTCATCCATTACAATCATCTGGTACTTCCCCGAAAAAACGGCGCGTTTGGCGATTTCCCAGCCGTTGGAGATTTCAATGGCGTCTTCTTCCTTCATATTGTGGGTAAAGACGATTCGATTCAGTCCGGCCTGCACGATGGTGAGCTGTTTGGAGATTTGCGGGCTGAGTTGCCGGGCGGAAAATAACTCACCGTAATCGTTACCACCTTTGGTAAACAGAATAACCAGGACATTCCATCCTCTGCCCAGTGCGCGAAAGGTGAGGCCAAGGCTGGCTGTGGTTTTCCCTTTTCCATCGCCTGTATAAACCTGGATATAGCCGAGTTCCGAGAACTTGGGGTTGACCAGCTCGTTGACAAAACCGGTTTCCGAAGGTTCCGGCTGCTTGACGGCTCCTGGTTCGGAATCCGTGGCGGATGCGTCTGCTTCTACGTCTCTCATACCTTCCATTGAATCAAAAGCGAAGGAATTTATAAAGCGAAGAAGTGATTTATTAGAGGACGTAGGATTTGCGGTGGATGAGCAGGACGCCGACCAGCGTAAGAACGAGCAGCGGCAGCCACGAAATAATGGCCAGATAGACCGGCATACTGAGCAGGCCGCCCAAATCATTGTAAAAGTTCTGCCCCATGCCAATAAACACGTTGCGCAGCATGTACATCAAAAACAGCACAATCAGCGAAAACACAAAGCCCCGGTTGCTGCCTGTCCGTGGTGGACTCATCGATAGCGGGATGGCGCTGAGAATAATCACCAGACAACTGAGTGGCCAGGTAATTTTCTGCCACATATCCAGGTAATTACTGCGAGCAACACGTTTGCCAAGGGCTTCGCGCTTCTTGATGATGGACAAAACCTTGGCAAAGCTTTGCGAGTCGGTCTTTACTTTGATGCCTTGCTCCTCACTGCGGTGCTCTTCCTGTATTTTTTCTTCCGTTTTCTTGCTGTTCATCAACCCTTGGTGCAAAAGACTGGAGAAATGGGCGGCTGAAGAGTGTCTAACGTCTTCTGAGACCAGGTAGACATTGGCATTGATGAACTCCCAGCCTTGTCCCGGATGCCAAAAGCCTGAACGCGACTGGACAATTTGCATCACCTTGGGCTTGGAGAGGTCAATGACCGTGCTATCGCTTAGTTTTCGCCCAGTGTAGTGGCTGATGTATACCAGGCGCATCAAGTTGTGTTTCTCGTCATAATCGCGGTGCATAAAGCTACCACTACCGGCAGGTAGGGTTCCGCTTTGCATCACCTGCTTCTTGATTTGATCGGTCTTGGCGTTGCACCAGGGCACCACGTAATCGCTCAGCAGGTAGGTCAACCCGCTGCAAAGCAGGCCAAGAACAAGTGCGGGAACCGTTAATCGCCACAGGCTGATGCCGTTCATCCGCATTGAAATAATCTCAAAGTGGTTGTTAAGCTGGTTAAACACCATCAATACCGCTAAAAACGCGGCGGGTGGCAGCACCAGCGCGACGGACTTTGGCAATTGCAGCCCAATGATGGTGGATAACGTGGAAAACGGGATGCCGTACTTCTGGATTTCACGGATTAAGTTCAGCAGCGTGTCCGAAAAGAAGGCCACCAGCGTAAAAACCACGACGCCCATCAAAAAGTAGTCGAGCAATTGTTTGAAAATGTATCGATCTGCCAGCCTGGGGGTCATCGCGTTACCACTACCAAAAAACTCTATAGCCGTTGCGGTTGCCGTTGAGAGAAACCAAGCGCGTCCATTTTAAATCCACAGGCTTTAATGATAAAATCAAATCCATTCAAAAGCAAAGCCATCGAAGGTGGTAAGAAAGTTTTGGAGAAGGAGCCAATCATGGGCAATGTGCAGAATGTAACCGATACGAGTTTTGAGCAGGAAGTGAAAAAGTCCCAGCTACCGGTTCTGGTAGACTTCTGGGCGCCCTGGTGTGGGCCCTGCCGTGCGTTGGCCCCTGTGATTGATGAGTTGGCGGGCGAATACGAAGGCAAGCTGAAGGTGGTCAAGGTCAATACCGACGACTGCCTGCAAATCGCGCAGAATTACCATATCAGCGGCATTCCGACGCTGATTCTCTTCAAGGACGGCGAGCCGGTGGAGCAAATGGTGGGCAACCACAAGAAATCCACCCTGGCAGACGTGCTTAACCGTCACCTGAACAACTAACTAGAACGCACTGACACGCTGTATAACAGACACCCTGGCACTTTTGTCGGGGTGTTTTGCTGAGTTGAAGAAATGGAAAGGGAAAGCCCTATGCCTTGGCTTTCCCTGATGAATCACACGAAATTGGAGATTGAAAATCTGTAGATGAAGTAGGAAGTTTCAGAAGCTTTTATCCACACCTATATAGTTCCCGGATGGGGTTGTAGGCTAAACCTGATGTTACGAGATGTAAAGGGTTGACTGAAATAACACGATTATTGGCTGGCTGGACGCTGTGGCGTGCCTTGGAGAGGCGGTTGCTGGCCTCCTTGAGGGGTGGCGCCTTGCAGGCGCTGAACTTCCATCATGGCCTTGAAGCCGATGTACACCAACGAGCATTTCTTGGCGGACGGCAAATACAGTGCGCAATCCGCGCCCAGGCAGAGTTCATCCACGCTGGGATTGCGAATGCTGAGAATGGGGCAGACAGGGGTGCTCATCCGGCGAAAATCCATTGCTTCCCTTTCATTATGGAAAGAGAGTCGTGTCCGGGCATCCCTTAACGGGTGGATTTACGCGTTTTCCTGCAACAGCCGATGAATCCAGAAAAACAGGCTGGAAAGCTCGAATGGCTTGGGCAGGTACAAATCGACCCCCGCCTGAAGCACACGCTGGCGGTTATTGAGCGATGACGCGCAGATAATACTGACTTGTGGCGTTTGCGCATGAATTTCCCCGGCCAGTGCCAGGCCGCTTTCCTCGCCGTTAATCAGGGCATCCAGAATGACCAGGTTCGGCAGTCGTTCGGCGGGGTTGGTATCCAAAATCTGCCGGGCGTCTTCTGCGCTGCTGACGACATCCACGCCGTAGCCTTCCATCTCCAGCGTTGTTTTCAGTAGATAAGCCAGCGCGGCGTCGGTCTCCAACACTAAAATCTGGGGCTTTTCAGAACCCGTCACACTCTGGCTGCCCGCCAGCCGAAGGCGGTCGCTTTGCCAACTGGAGCCGGGCGCCATTCGGGCCAGGGTTTTCATTTGCTGGGTGGCGTTAAATAACGATGTAAACGAATCGAACGGCTGGGTCTGGTTGTTGGAAATGCCGATGCTCAGGCTCATCAGCGGGACGCGACGGCTAATATTGTCTGCAATGACGGAAATCATGTAGCCCTGCTTGCGATCTTTTTCCGAATACAGGTTCGGTGAGACGGTTTCAAACTGGCGGGCCAGCATCGCGGCCAGTTTTTCCGCTTTTTCGGGGGTGGTTGTGATGACGAAATTGTTTTCGTCGGTGTGGCTGACGAAATCCGGCACCAGGACCAGGCGGCCCAACAGGGCGGCAAAGGTTTTCAGCACCTGCCTTGCGGGCAGTTCGCCATAGACTTCGCTGTAGACATCAAAGTGATCCAGTTCAATGGTCAGCAGGGCCACGGGCTTGCTCTGGTTCAGGCGGCGTTGCACCACTTTGGCGGCAAATTGCAGGCTGGGAAGCTGGGTCACTTCATTGGCCGTAAAGTCCAGGTTGCGTCTCAGATGGACCAATAGGCGCACTTTGAACTCACCGGGCGAAAGATCGGGATCGAACACATCGTCCGCGCCTTGCACCAGATACCGAATCCGTTGATCTTCCGGTTCGTTGCTTTGCACAATCAATACCGGGCGATGCTTGGCCAGTGAGCCGCGTAGCTGGCTGCAAAAACCGAGGACATCCTCGCCTTGCGCTTTCAACGAGTCTGCAAACACGAAGATGAGATCGGGAAGCAAGCCATTGAGAAGCGGCTCAATGGTTTCCGCGTTGCTACCCAATGCGGGAATGTGCAGCAGTGTGAGTAGGGGTTCGTCGGCAAAATGCGCTTGCAGACGTTCGGGGTCTTCTCCCGAAGCGGGTTGTCCAACAAAGAGAATGACTTGAAAATCGTTCACTGTTTTCGATACCTCTGCTTCTACGCCTCTTCTGCCGCGGAGAGTTTTCGACGGTGGGCCGCCTGACGTTCGGGCGTTGCTGCCGGAAAAACAACCGTAAACGTGCTGCCCTGGCCGGGTATGCTTTCGGCGCTCAGTTGGCCGCCCATGGCTTGGGTCAGCGATTGGGTGATGTAGAGTCCCAAGCCGGTGCCTTCCACTTCCTGTTTCAGCGGGGTTTCGGCGCGGTAGAACTTGGTGAAAATTTTGGGCAGCAGTTCTTCCGGAATGCCAACGCCTTTGTCTTCAACAGAAATGCGGATCAGGCTGTCATCCTCGGGCAGGAGTTCGCCCTTAATCGAAACGATGGAATCGTTGGCAGAATATTTGATGGCATTATCCACGAGATTAATCAAAATTTGCTCGAACCGATCCGCATCGGCCCAGACTTCAAGCCCAGCGGGATTGACCAACACCTGAAGTTGTCGAAGTTGATTTGGATTTTTAGACTGATGCTTGGCCTGGATGCTGTGCGTCACTTTATCAATCGTGCGTTGCAACGGAATGGGGCGGTAGCTCATCTCCAACCGGCCTGCGCCCAGTTTGGAAACGGCCAGCAGATTTTCAACCAGGCCGATCGATTGATCCGCCTGATCTTTGATGATGCTGATGAAGCGGCGTTTTTCCTCATCGGGCAATTGCGCGCCGTATTGCAACAGCGTGTCGGCAAAGCCTTTGATGCTGGTGAGGGGTGTGCGAAACTCATGACTGACGGTGCTGACAAAATCGCTGTGGGCCTGGGTGAGCGTGGCGTCTTCCGAAAACGGATCGATGAGGCATAAGACGTTGCCATCCGGCAGCGGGCTGTGTTTGATTTTAACGCGCAATGCTTCCGGATGTTCGCTCGGTTGGTCGTTGTCCGGTTGTGTGGTTAAAAAGGCGCTGTGGGCATTAGCCCAGGCGTTTTCGGATTGTGTACTCAAGCCAAGGCAAAGTGCGCAGTCGGTCTTGGGTGGTAATTTGAAAAGCGATTTCAAATGGCGTTCGGCGACATCGTTTTCGGAAAGCTTCGCCAAGCTGAAAAACATGGGGTTGGCATAGAAAACCTTCCCCTGCCGGTCGGTGATGATAGCGCCGGATGTCAGGCTTTCCAGCAACGCTTTGGATGAAAGATCGTCAAACATCGGACACCGGTTGCTTGATGCGAACGCGCAGGGCTTCGAGCAAATCAGACAAAATTCTGCCGGAAGGGCCTTGCAGAAACAGGTTTACCACAAAGGGCGTCAGCGCGCTCATGTCCGGATTGATCTCAATCACAGTCGCGCCTGCTTCGCTGGCGGTTGCCGGAATGCTGGCCGCCGGTTGCACCACACCCGAAGTGCCTGCCACCAGCATCAGCTCCGCTTTGGCGGCAGCGTCAAAGGCGCGGCTTAAAATAATGTCAGGCAGCATTTCGCCAAACCACACCACATCCGGGCGCACGTATGAGTTGCAGACCGGGCAATGGGGAGGCAGCTCCTCGGCGTTGCCGTCCAGCAAATCCAGACTGACAGGGTGGTTTTTATCCAGGCACTTGTAGCGAAAAATATTGCCGTGCAGTTCCAACACCTGTTGGCTTCCGGCAGACTGATGCAGGTTGTCGATGTTTTGCGTAATGAGCGTGAAATTGGAAAACAGCGTTTCAAAATTGGCCAATGCCGTGTGTCCCGGGTTGGGCTGGGTATCCCACACTTTGTTGCGGCGAAAATCGTACCATTCCCACACCATGCGCGGGTTTTTCAGAAAGCCTTCGCGGGTGGCGAGATCTTCCGGGTTATAGTTGGCCCACAAGCCGGTTTGCGCATCCCGAAATGTGGGGATGCCGCTTTCTTTTGAAACCCCCGCGCCGGTAAAAACCACCAGATTGCCCTGCCGGTGATAGACATCCAGCAGGGCATCCAGGGCTTGTTCAAAGTTGCCGGTCGTGTTCATGGCTTGAATAAAACGCAGTGAG
>CAZXUP010000005.1:0-6588 GCA_964643815.1 uncultured Vampirovibrionales bacterium | reverse complement strand
TGAGTAAAACTAGTTGTTCTCTTTCTCGCCTTTCATCTGTACGGCATGAACGGAGCCTGCCAATGCGCCCATAAAGGCGGCGGACTCATAAGGCAGAAACAGCGTATTGGCTTTGCCTTGCGCCACTTTTTCCAATGATTCCAGGTATTTGACCTGCAAGACTTCGCGCGATGGATTGGCGTTGGCGATGGAGGTAAACATTTTGAACACCATGTCCGCTTCGGCGGCTTGCACGCTGCGGATGGCTTCGGCCTCCCCTTCGGCGCGCTTGATGGAGGATTGCTTGTAGCCTTCCGCTTCCAAAATCTGCGCCTGCTGGCTGCCTTCCGCGTTTCGGATGGCGGCTTCCCGTTCGCCTTCCGAACGCAAGATGGCGGATTGCTTCTCGCCTTCGGCGGTCAAAATCATGGCGCGTTTTTCGCGTTCGGCGCGCATTTCTTTTTGCATGGCGTCCACAATGTCGCGTGGCGGCTCAATATCTTTCAGTTCGACGCGGTTGACTTTGATGCCCCATTTACCGGTGGCGTCATCCAGTACGTGCTGAAGCTTGGCGTTGATGACATCGCGGCTGGCGAGCGTTTCATCCAGCGTCATTTCGCCAACAATATTCCGCATGGAGGTGAGCGCCAGCTTTTCAACGGCAGAGTACAAATCAGCCACTTCATATGTGGCGCGATAGGGATCCGTCACCTGAAAAAAGATGATCGCATCGATGTTCATCGTGACGTTTTCCTTGGTGATGACCGGTTGCGAAGGGAGGTTATACACTTGCTCACGCATATCAATAACGCGCATGGAATCCAGAAATGGAACCAGCAAACGAAGCCCGGCTTCTTGGGTCGTTACAAATTGTCCCAGACGTTCGATGACGCCCACCGTGGATTGCCGGACGACCCTGACGGACGAGCCGACGACAATCAGTGCGAAAATAAACAGAATAATAACCAGAAAACTGCCGAGTATTTCCATAACTACAATCTCCCCAATCTTTTCTTTTATGATGACGATGAATCTTTCGGAATAATGGCCAATTTGGCGCCGTCAATCTTGCTGATTGTGCCCACGCTGCCGATGGTCAATATTGCGCCGTCGTGCGGCGGGTTCATGTAAGCGCTCCAGACTTCGCCCGTATGCGCTACTTTTACTTTGCCCTTGTACCGGTCAACATCTTCCAGCACGAGCACGTCCGTATTAATGAGTGCGCTGACGTTGGAAGGGAATTTGGGCTGATCGCCGATGTTCAGCGTGCGTTTCAGGATAGGGCGGGCAAACAGAACCAATACAACCGAAACCGCGATGAAAACCAGGGTTTGAATCAAAACGGAATCAATCGTTAGAGAGGCCACGGAAGCGACCAATGCTCCCAGTGCAAAAAACAGAAAAAAGAACGAACCGGGGGTCATAATTTCCACAATGCCAAGCAAAATGGCGATGCCGATCCAAACGGCCATTGTGACGGGCATTTCAAAACCCATACGCTGTTATTTCACTCCCTTACGCCAACAAAACAAATACGCTCTGGCTATGTCTAGTTTAACAGGGTTTTATTTATTAGAAACGGCTTGTGTTTTCAGCAAAGGGAAACCCAGGGCTTCCCGCTGTTGAACGTATAATTTGGCAACCTGTTCGGCCAGACGCCGGATTCTCAAAATATAATTGGTGCGCTCGTCCTTGCTGATGACGCCGCGGGCATCCAGCAGGTTAAACGCATGCGAGCATTTCAGCACGTAATCGTAAGCGGGCAACACCAGCTCGTGCGAAAGCGCGTTGTCCACTTCCGAGCGATAGAGATCAAAAAGCTGCATCAGCGTTTGCGGATTGGAGACCTCGAAGTTGTATTTCGATTGCTCTTTTTCGTTTTGCAGATAGATGTCGCCATAGGTCAGCGTGTCGTTCCATTTCAGCTTGTAAACGCTGTCCACGTCCTGCAGATACATGGCGATGCGTTCGCAGCCATAGGTGATTTCAATGGCGGTCGGATGAATATCCAAACCGCCTGCCTGCTGGAAGTATGTGAACTGGGTAATCTCCATCCCGTCCAGCCACACTTCCCAGCCGACGCCCCAGGCGCCCAGCGTGGGCGATTCCCAGTTGTCTTCCACAAAACGGATGTCATGGTCTTCAATCTTGATGCCCATTACTTCCAGGCTTTTCAGGTACAAGTCCTGAATGTTGTCCGGCGAGGGCTTCATGATGACTTGAAACTGGAAGTAATGCTGCAACCGGTTGGGGTTTTCGCCGTAGCGGCCATCAGTCGGACGACGGCAGGGGTCCGCGTTGGCGACGTTCCAGGGTTCCGGTCCCAACACCCGCAAAAACGTGGCGGGGTTCATCGTGCTGGCGCCTTTTTCCAAATCGTAAGGAGACTGGATGACGCAGCCCTGGGCGGCCCAATACTGGCTTAAATTGGCGAGGAGTTCTTGAAATGTCAGTGCCATAACGTCAACAGTCTAACACAAGGCGGGCCGCTTGGTGCAAGCCTTTTCCAACCTGCTTTTAGAGAATATCCGGTCAATGCCTAGCCTGTCGGTAGCTTGGATTGGGGCTGGTTGACGGCTTGTTGCAACAGATCCACCGCGTTTGTAATCAGACCGTCCACGCCCATTTCAATTAACTTCGGAAACCAGACAGCTTCCTCATCGCGGGTTTGCCGGTTCACCCAGGGCAAAACCCGTAAGCCTGCCTGGTGCGCTCGCTCAACCAGTTCGGGTGTGGTGCTTTCGTAGCTAGGGTGCAGGCTTTCCACGCCCAGCCAGTTTTTGGCAAAACGGTTGATAAACAGCTTCAAAAACAGCGTATTATTGCGCAGAGGTTTGGGCAGCACAAAATCCAGTCCGGTTTTGATGTTGGGGTCCAATTGCTTGATTTTTCGCAGGCTAAGCGGCGAAAAGCTGATGACGCTGACCCGCTCATGCAGTTTTCTATCCTGTATGAGTTTGCTTGCGCGCGCTTCCAGTTGATTGTTCAGGCCCAGCAGCACTTCCCGATCCGAGGTCTTGAGTTCCACGTACAGACGCGTGTCCGGTAGTTTCTCAACCACCTCGTTCAGGGTTGGGACGGCCACGCTGTAATAGTGTGGTGGGGTGTGGTAGCTGGAGGTTGTTCCCAGCAGGCGATGTGTTTCCGTTTCATGTTCAGTCTGGTTTAGCTTGGCGCTCTGCATTTCAATCAGCGTGGCCTTGCGAACCAACTTGTCCCCGTTTTGCAGCCGAAAGATTTTACCGGTTTTGTTGTCGTGATGGACGACCAGATTGCGATCTTGTGGGGCGAGCACGTCTATTTCAACAGAAGCGCCCAGCCTGGCGGCTTCTTCGCAGGCGGGTTGCGTGTTTTCTGGCGCAATGCGACTGGTGTCCGCGAGCGTTCTGACCCCACGATGCGCCACAACCTCAAAGGGATGCCCGTTGATGACGGGCCAGCGTGTATTCATCATGTCATGCATCATATAATGCATGACCTCTTGGTGTCAGCCAGAAGAATTTACTTCTCAGGCAAGAACTTTGATTCCCGCTGGAGTTTATCCCCGCCCCCGCCTTCGCGGGGATTAAACTCCAGCGGGGACGGGAATGACAAGTTGGGTAGTGAGAGCTGGACAGCTTAAGCCGAAATGCTGTGTTTGAACTTGGAGCGCAGTTCGTCAAAGCGGAACGCTTCGTCCCGGCTGTAGTCGGTGTTTTGCACCACGGCCTGGGTCGAAGGATGAATCATGATGATGTTGTCGATATGCAGTTGCAAAAAGCTGTAGACGCGGGGCGTGCTGGGGCCAGTACGATTAATGAGGCGCGCGTCGGTGACAGCCAGAAAGCGGCGGTCGGGGTCGTTGAGTAAATCGCTGATCCGGCGCTCTTCCTTGGCGTCTCTGGAGACATAAATCAGCCCGTAGACTTCATGATCGCGGGTGAGGATGACGACCTCGACGGGAACAGTGGTTTCCTTCGTACGATTGGGGGTACGGTCGCGTTTGGGTTCGGATGCAGAATGACCGGCTGACATGGCGCTTCCTCTTCGGATGGGTATTCCTCGATACAGCGTTTATCGGCCGGTCAGGGCAGACATTTAATTTTGTTTCGGATTAGTTGGCGTCGGTTTGATCTTTGCCAAACACGTCGCGATTCAGGACTTTGAGCACCTGTTCGTAGCTGGGCGATTCGTTCATCTCGCCTTTTGCCTGCTTGGTTTGCACGACGTCCTTCAGGAGCATTGCAGTATCGTCGTTGAGACCCTTGTGATCCACCGCGTAATCAATGCTGTTTTTACCACCAAACTGTACGGAGGCTTGGGCCGGGTTGATTGCGGACATACCGGGCATGTGATGAACTCCTTCTCTGATAATATGTGAAAAATTAGGTAAAAACTCTAACTGCGCGTATAAAGGGGGTTCCAGCAAAAAAGGTGCGGCCAAACGGGCTGTTTTGTGAAGTTTTTTTAATGGCGGCGGCTGAGAATATAATCCACCAGTGCAAACAAGGCCTGCTTCTGGGGTGATGCGGGTACAAAAGCCAGCGCTTGCTTGGCTTCGTCAATATATTGCTGGGCCAGCCGCCGGGTTTCGGCAACGGCCTGGCATTCTTCCAGCAAAGCCTGAATGCGTTCGATGCAGCCGTTGTCCGACGGATCGGCAAATAACGCTTCAATGGCTTGACGCAAAGCCTCTTTGCCTGCCGGGTTCAGACGCTCCGACTCCAGCGCCAGTAGAATCGGCGCATTCAACAGGCCGTTGCGCAGGTCATCCAGCACCGGTTTGCCCATTTCGGCTTCGGTGGCGGTGTAATCCAGCAAGTCGTCCACAATCTGGAACGCAATGCCGAAGTTGCGGCCATAGGTCTTCAGCGCGTCAATCTGAGGTTCGGGCAGGGCGTTGATGACGCCCACCGCCTCGCATCCGGCAGAAAACAGACTGGCGGTCTTGCCGATGGTCTTTTTGTAATAGCTGTCCCACGAGGTGTTGAGGGTAAAGCTGGTGTGTAGTTGTTCCACTTCGCCGTCGCATAAATCAGCCAATACATGCGAAAAAATAGCCACCAGCCGGGTGTTTCCGAGGGTTGATAGCTTCAAGCTGGCTTGCGCCAAGAGATAATCGCCGCTGAGGACGGAAATTTTGTTGCCCCACTGGGCGCGAACCGTTTTCCGTCCGCGACGCAGCTCCGAGTCATCCAGTACATCGTCATGTAACAAGGTGGCCACATGAATCATTTCCGTCACGGCAGCCACTTCAATGGCATGCCGGTGTTGCAGCGCGCTTTGATTGCCCGTGGCGGCGCCCATCAACAGCGTAACCGCCGGGCGCATGTACTTGCCACCGCCCGTTAGCGAGTGCTGGACGGTTTCGGCCAGCACAACGGAATCCGGCGGAATGATCGCCGTCAGGCTCTCTTTAACTGCTTGAAGCGGCTCCACCACCAGGGCAAAAGCTTCCTGTACGGAGGGGGCCAGGACCGTTGACATCTGTTAATACCTGCCACAAAAAATTCCCTTGGCTATTATGCGCCAACCGTATCGGTGGCGTCAAACATGCATGCCGCTGGATAAGATGACGGCAAGATGAGACAATGAGCGGAGTGTTTGAGCTTCCGGTTCTATAGATGAAGTCCCCGAAACGCATTTTGAAGATAGAAGGGCCGCCCGGCAGCGGCAAGACGCGCGAGCTGGCCCGCGAGGCCTGTCGCCTGGTGGCGCAAGACGGTTTCGAGTCGTCGAAGCTTTTGGTGCTGGCCGCGACACCGTCCAATCGTCAGCGGCTTGTGCAAGCCTTCACCATGGAGGCTGGGCAGGCAGGCTTGGCGGAAGCACCGGGCCGGGTGCTGATGTTGGATGCATTTTGTCTGGAGTTGTTGTGTCAGGCTGGAGAGGAAAAACGACAGCTTGTTTCAGAATCGGACGCGCAAATGTTGCTGTCGGGCATTCTGCGAGAGCGGGTCTTGCCGGGCGATGTGTTTTATACGGCCAGTCGAACGCCTTCGTTTGTGCAGGCGTGCTTTGAATTACTGCGTCAGTTGCGGCAATATGGCTTCGGTTCTGCCGATTTGGCCGCTTTGGCGGCGGCACAACCGTTGGAGAGCCGTTTGCCTTGGCTGGCGCAAATTGCTCGACATTTTGAAGAGGCGCTCCGTTCGGCCAATCTGGTGGATGAAATTGAACTGTTATCGCGAGCGCTTGCCCAACTCAAGGCGGATGATGGCTTGCGCGACAAAATTGCGCAGCAGTTTCCGGCGATCTTCATTGACGAGGCGCAGGAATTATCCGAGGCTCAGCATCAGTTGCTGGCCTTGTTGCCGGTTCAATTGGTGTTTGCAGGGCATGCGCAATTCAGCATTCGGAGTTACCGGCAGGCAAAACCAACCCTGTTCAAAAATTTAGAAACATATGGCGACACGCCCGTGACATTGCTGCCCAAGCTGAGTTGCTTGCGGAACAACGAACCGATTCTTGCCTTGCTTAACATGTTTTTACCGAATCCGGTCTGGGAGGCGCAAAGCACGGAGCCGGAACGATTGGCGGAGATGGTCCGCTTTGGCGCTTATCCCGATCCCGAGACCGAGGCGACGGCGAGGGCGGCTGGCTTGGCTGATGTTGTGCGGAATGAGCGGA
>CAZXUP010000004.1:19761-25282 GCA_964643815.1 uncultured Vampirovibrionales bacterium | reverse complement strand
TCCGGCAAGCAGTTTTCCGGTAAAGACTTGCTGACCCGATTATTGTTAGAGCGTCTGCCCGGCTTTCATCAGGTGCCAATCGCGCTGGCCATTAAAAAAGTCTATGCCCAGCAGCATCAGCTCAGCGTGGAGGAGGTGGAACAACACAAGGCTCAGCATCGTCCCGGCCTGATTGCACTGGGGGATTGGGGCCGAAAGCAGGACCCCGACTACTGGTTGAAGCAGGTGTTGAACGAGTCGGGCCCAAAAATTATCTCGGATGTGCGCTTGAAGCGGGAATACGATTTGTTGAAAGCGCATGGCGCTTTTCTGATCCGACTCAACGCGGATCGCGCCGTTCGCGCCCAGCGGGGACACCTGGTGAGCGAGGACGATCCCACCGAATGCGAGCTGGACACGGTCAGCGAATGGGATGCCGTTCTGGCCAATAACGGCTCGATTGAGGAACTAACGCACCAAGTGGACAAGTTAGCGCCTTAACAGGCGCGCATGTTGCGTGTACAATCAACGCATCGCATTCGTGACGGATTGGTTTCTTTATCCCCATGAAAATCCTCCTGATTGGCAACGGCGGGCGCGAGCATGCCATTGCCTGGACCCTGTCCCAAAGTCATCACCAACCGCAACTGTATTTTGCCCAGGGCAATCCCGGCATGGCCGAGCTGGGGCAGCGGCTGGACATTGAGCCAACCGACATCAACGGTTTGCTGCTGTTTGCCCGACGCGAACAGATCGATCTCACCGTGGTAGGCCCCGAAGTACCCCTATCGATGGGCATCGCCGATCAATTCCGCGAGGCCGGGCTCAAGATTTTTGGCCCCGGCAAAACGGGCGCCCAGCTGGAATCGAGCAAAGTGTTTGCCAAGCAACTGATGGCCAAATACCAGTTGCCCACGGCGCGTTATTTCTTCTGCGAAAATGTCAACAGTGCCCAAACCGCATTGGATCAATTTTCTGCACCGTATGTTATTAAAGAAGACGGCTTAGCCGCCGGCAAAGGCGTGACAATCGCGCAAAACCGCCAAGAGGCGGAAGCAGCGATTCGTGCGGCATTTGAGAAAAACATGCCGGTTGTGATTGAAGAGTTCATGCAAGGGCAAGAGCTTTCAGTGTTGGCGTTTTGCGACAGTAAAACCATGACGCCTTGCATTGCCGCGCAAGATTACAAAAAGGCAGGCGACGGCAACACCGGCCCCAACACCGGCGGAATGGGCGCTTATGCACCAGTGCCTTTGGCGACGCCGGAACTCATGGAGCGCGTTAACCGCGACATTTTGCAACCCATGTTGCATGCCCTGCAAGCCGAAGGGATTGATTACAAAGGCATCTTGTATGTCGGGTTGATGATTTCTCCCGAAGGGACACCCAAGATTGTTGAGTTTAACGTGCGCTTCGGCGACCCGGAAACACAAGCCGTGTTGCCGCTACTGGATGACGATTTGGTTGATGTGATGCTGGCAACTGTAGATGGCAAACTGGATCGCTATAGCAACGGACTTTCCTTTAAGCCTGAGACTTGCGCCATTACCGTCGTGCTCACCGCCAAGGGATATCCGGGTGCGTATGAAAGCGGTACACCCATTTTCTTTCCGCAATACCTATCGCCACAAACGCATATTTTTCATGCGGGCACCAAGGTCTTGCCCGATCAAAGCAAAGTCACCGCAGGCGGGCGTGTACTCAATGTTTCCGCCCTGGGCGCATCATTGGATGAGGCGCGCAAGCATGCGTATCAGGTGGTCGATCAAATCAAGTTCGACACCAAAACCTATCGCCGCGATATCGCCGCCGCTCCGGCACAACCGATTGCGCTTCCCACACCCTAGACCCTATTTATCTTTTCTTCCTGTCATTCCCGCGAAGGCGGGAATCCATTCTGCTTGGAAATACATCTATCAGCACTTCTGATTACAATTTTTGCGTTTATTCCGAACAATGGATTCCCGCCTTCGCGGGAATGACAGAGTTATTGACGCAAACGACAATACTCGGTTACAGCACAGGCAAGCCGCTGCGCGACGTCCTTCTGGAAGGCCGGATCAATCAAGCGCTCGAATTCTTGCGGATGGGTGAAAAAACCCACCTCCACCAGCACGGAGGTGGCCTGATGAATGCGTGGAATAAACAGGCTCTCTTCAAACAATCCGTTATCCGGCAAGCCATTGGGCGGCGCGATTAGACCCGCTAGCAGTGTTTTCGCCAACGCTTTTGAGAACGGGTAATACGAAAAACAGCACGCACCGATATCCTTCAGCGGATCGCGTCCGTCGGGCAACGCATTATGATGGATGCTGACCAGCACATCGGCCTGCACCTCAATGGCTTTGCGTTGCCGCGCTTCCAGAGACACCTCCACATCGTCATCGCGCGTCATAAACACCCGAAACCCTGCTGCCGTCAGCGCATCTCGCAACAAGCGACTGACTTTCAAATTGACACTTTTTTCCGGCACCCCGTTCAAACCCAACGCGCCAAACTCGACACCGCCATGGCCGGGGTCAATCAACACCCGCGTCTGCGCAATCTCGGGCGGCAGGGTTTTCACCATCAAACGCCACTGCCCACCCACAATGGCGTAATCGTAACCGGCCAACGGACGATGCAAATCAATCCACAACTCCACCACGTTTTCCGCCACGGCCCGCCGATGAATCTGGCGAATCACCCGGTTGTCGGTAGGCGCATCCTGAATGGCATCGCCATCGGCATGCACGCCATACAAGCGCACTTGCAACCGGTTCACCTCGCTCGGCGGCAGGCTTTCGATTGCAATCGGACACGCACCATGCGTCTGATTACCAAACAATAGCAAGACGTTCGAAATCCAGGCATTCACCGATTCAAGCTGAATCGTCTCTAATGTTTGCACAGAAAAAATTGTGTCTGCCGGTAGAAACCGCATCGCTTTCAAAGGCAAAACCATGCATTCATCCGTGCTTAAACGGGCGCGCACCCAGCGATTGCACAAGCCGTCAATCGCAAAAATCGTCCCGGCTTTTTGCGGCGTCAGCCTGTCACCATCTTCGGGTGCCACACGACTCACGGCGTTTTCTTTCAACACCGCCAACTTTGGCTTCGTCAGTAGCGTTAGCTTGCCCGGCAGCGTTTTTTGCAGAGTATGCGTTCCATTTTTAAGATGCACTGCCAGCGGCGCATTGTGGATGGGTTTTTTTATCGCAAATAATTGCGATGCGGGAATGTTGGCCTCGTAATAACCTTGCGCTGGAATACGCTCACGCGTCCAATGCCGCTTGGCAAAAATGCGCTCGCGCGTATCGAGATACGGCTCTTTTATGTCAATCGATTTGAGTGGAAAAGACAGCTCTGGCACACCTGCAATCGTCATCGACACATCCGCATCCACGCTGGCTAAACAGCCCACCGTCAACGTATCACGTTCGCTCAACCAAACATCCGAAACCGGTGTGACTGTCTCTTCATCCATCGCCAACGGCAAGGCAGGCAAGGGCTTTTTGGGCGGGACACGATACACGGCAAAGATATCCTGCGCTTGTGGCGTGGTGGAATGCGGCAATAACGCATCCAGTTTGACAGGATTCAAGCCCGGTTTTAAATTCACCTTCCACGCAAAAAAACCGTGTTCGGAAACCGGCACCGGCTGGCCGTTCATCCGCAACACCAGTGGCTCACCACCACTCTGCGCCAATCCTTTGATTTGCCCCATCAGAAAGGTGCTGTCTTCAAAAATTTGTTGCTGAGGCTTGGGATACACCACCGAAATGGTCACAGACTGAACCGGTCTGTTTCCGCCCGTCATTTCACGCAAACCCCAGCCATGTCATCCAAAATGCGTTGTGTAGCCGCCACCGGATCGGCAGCCCCGGTAATCGGACGCCCAACCACCAGATAATCGGCCCCGTTCTGAAGCGCGTGGCCCGGCGTAATCACCCGGGATTGATCCTGCACGTCCGCATCGGCCAAACGAATGCCCGGCGTCACCAGGAGAAAGTCCGGGCCGCAAAGCTGGCGAATCGCAGCGGCTTCCCGGGCTGAACAAACCACGCCATCCAGCCCACATTGCTTGGCCTGCAAGGCCAAATGCTGGACGTATTCCTCCAGCGAAACGTCACCTACCAGCAAGAATTTCCGCAACTGCTCTTCGGCCAGGCTGGTCAACAGCGTCACGGCAATCAGTTTGGGTACAGGTTGTCCGGTAGCCTCAGCCGCCTTTCTGGCCGATTCAGCGGCGGCACGCATCATTTCGGGTCCGCCCTGGGCGTGTACGTTCAAAAACGATACCCCCTGCCGAACCAACGAATCCACGGCCCCCGCCACGGTGTTGGGGATGTCATGCAGTTTCAAATCGACAAACACCGTTTGCCCGTTGGCTTGCAAAGGCTCCACCACACGCAGGCCTTCGGCGTAAAACAGTTGCATGCCCACCTTAAAGCCCACACCCAGCGGCGATAATTTTTCTGCCAAAGCCAGGGCTGACTTGGCATCGGGGTAATCCAGCGCGACAAACAAGCGCTGGGCAACAGATGGTTCAACAGGAGTTTGAGATACGCCCTTCATCATCAAGCCCTCAAAAAGAGTCTTATCAACAAGCCTGTTCATCATAACGCAAGCCAAACCCGAAAAACAGGCTGAAAAGCAGGTATCTTGACGGAAAGCGCCATTTACCAAAACATTGGCATCAAAAACGCTTCAGTGGTTTTATACCGGTATGATGCATACAAACCCAACCCAAGCACAGCCTTTGGCATATACGCCGGATATTGGACATGCGCCCAGCAAACCTACCCCGAGCTTTGGCGTTCAGCAGGCAATGCCTGTGGATACGGTTCGTTTTGGCGCTGAAAAATCCAAGGCAACCGCAGAATCTCGCTCGGGCAAAATCAGGAATATTATCAAGGGATTCAAAGAGGGCTTTAAAGCCATTTTCAACGTAAAAGGCCTGCTTGAAGATGCAGCCGTCATGGGCTTGATGGGACTCACGCTCTTTATCATCCCAGGTCCCCAGTTCTTCAGCGTTCCAGCCTATTTGGCGGTCAGCGCAGCTTTTCGATTTATATTTGGCTTCGCTGAAGGCAAGAACAACCGGAACTACAAATATCACTCATTCCTGATGTACCTGTACAACACGCTTCGGGGTAAAGAGTCGAACGTACAAACCACCTCCGAATCGACCCCATCTACAAAAACAAAACAAAGAACTAGCAGCAATGTACCTCTCATCGTCGATGTCAGCCACCTTGAAAAAAGTGAAAACAGCGGTGACGATTCCAGTGGCGAGGATGGCGGTAATTTTGGTGGTTCCGGGAACGACTCCGGCAACTTACCGAACTAACCCTTGCGACCCAGACTAACCTGCACAAAGACACAAGCTGAGCAGCGCGACGCTTTTGGCGTCCACAATCTCGCGGCGGCGCACTTTTTCCAGCGCCTCTTGCGGTGTGAGATAAACCAATTCGATCAACTCGTCTTCATCCGGGCCCACATGCAAATCGCTTTTTCTCAAGCCCGTGGCTTTGTACAACCAAAGTTTTTCATCGCAAAA
>CAZXUP010000004.1:13251-19751 GCA_964643815.1 uncultured Vampirovibrionales bacterium | reverse complement strand
GTGTAAATGTAGGTTAGCTCTTCCCAGTGGGCGGCCTCGTAACCGGTTTCTTCCAGCAACTCGCGTTTAATGGCATCCGCCGGATTCTCCGGCACCCCATTGGGCCAATCCAGTTTGCCCGCCGGTAACTCCAATAACATGCGCTTGAGCGGATAACGCCACTGATACACAAACACAATTCGCCCATCATCCAGAATCGGGCACACCACCACGCCCCCCGGATGCTCGACCACTTCGCGCTCTACTTTGCTGCCATTGGGATGCAAGGCGATATCGGTGCGCAGCGTTGCCACTTTGCCCTTGTGGATAATTTTTGAAGAAAGCGTTTTCTCTTCAAACGCATGCGTGATATCCGAATGCTGAAGATCAGTCATGCGAAAACACATCCAGAATATTGAGCAGGAATCGTACGCATAGCACCATTTCGCTCAGGCGCACACGCTCTTTCAGCGAATGCGGCTCCATATACCCCGCACTCAGCACCACACCGGGCAAACCCCGTTTGACAAACACGTTGTTATCACTGCCGCCGTTGGTGGTGAAGTAATGCGGTTTGAGATCGGTTTTTTTCGCCGCTTCAGCCACTTTTATCACGCCCGGATGCGTCTCATCAATGCGATACGCTTCAAACTCGATTTCGTGTTTAAAGCGGTAACTGGTACCCGGCATGGTCGCAGACACTTCGGCCAACACCTGTTCAATGTGTTTCAATTCCCGATCCAACACCTCCGGTTTGTGGCCGCGTAATTCACCGCGCAGCACCGCCAGATCGGGCACGATATTGGTGGCCTTGCCACCGGTGAAAAATCCGATGTTTGCCGTGGTCGATTCATCCACGCGGCCCAGATGCAATTGCTCGATGACTTTCGATGCAAACACGATGGCATTCACGCCCTGCTCGGGCATAATGCCCGCATGCACGCTCTTGCCGTGGCACTCCATTTCAAAATCGATATACGTCGGCGCCTGGTTGATAATGACGCCCTGCTTGCCCGTATGATCGAGCGTCACCGCAAAATCGGCTTTCAGATGCTCATCCGACAATTCTTTTGCACCGCCCAACGACACTTCTTCGCGCGTGGTAAAAATCAATCGCAGCCTGGGATGCGGCAACTTGTTTTCAAGCGCAAAAAACACCGCTTCCAAAATCGGCGCGAGTCCCGCCTTGTCATCCGCACCCAGCACCGTGGTGTTATCCGATATAATCAAGCGATCGCCGTCTACACTTTCCACCACCGGTTGAATGTTATGGCAGGGCGGCACGACATCCATATGCCCGGACAGCACCAACACCCGATCATGTTGGCACGCCGCATGCGCCGGAACATCCACAATCAGGTTGCCACCCGCATCGACCGTGTATGTAATACCATACGATTGGAACGGCTGAACGCGTTCAATCAGATATTCGCGCATGGCGTCTTCTTCGCCGCTGGGGCTGTCAATCCGCACCATCTCCAGAAACGTCTGGAGCAGTTTATCGGCATCAATTGCACAGGTTTGCATAGAAACTATCGTAACAGAAACCAGAGACTCGCCTGTGAGTTATCTTATGGTTTCAGACGTTTCAGTACTTTTTGGGCGTGCTCCTGCACGATGGGTGCCCAATCATATCTGAGTTCTTCCGCCCGTCGAATGATCGTCTCCGGCATGACAGGCAACTTCTCAATTTCCGTCAGCGACAATAATCTCAATTGCCAGTTATCCGACTCTTTGGCTTCCCGCAATTTATCAAGACGGGCAGCCGTATCTTCTGTTGAAATTTTTTGGTACGCCTTGCGGAATTGCGCTTCCTCCAAGTCCCTCTGTTTTTGCACCCTTACCATATTCCAAGCCAGCGTACCCAGCGCCCATAGCACGCCTCCACCCAGAAGAGCCGCCGCGCCAACAACCACTTCCTGTGCGCCAACGCCAAATTTTACCGGCATCAACTTTGTACGGGCAGCACCTGCTTTTGACCCTAAGCCGTTTTGTGCCTGCCTCCGTGTGGAACCCACTGTCGGCACTTTAGGCCCGGCAATTGTAGAAATCATCCGAATCCATTCCTCGATTACATGTTTTACGACAGGTTCAACTGGTTTCAGCTTAGCAAAAACATGGTGAGCACCAAGACCGCATCCGGCAAAGATCGCTCTTCCGACTCTGCCCTCTCTGTGCTAGCATAGCGCCAGCAGAGGTATTGGGCATAAGAAGGAGAGTTGTCAACATGCTGCATAAAATTTCCGTCATCGGCGCCGGCAACGTGGGCGCCACATTGGTTCAACGTTTGGCCGAAGCCGAGCTGGCCAAGCATGTCACCGTAGTCGATATCCTCGAAGGCATCCCGCAGGGCAAGGCGCTGGATATTTTGGAATCCGGCCCCATTTATGGGTATGACACCCGCGTGGTGGGCAGCAACACATATGATGTGATTGAAGATTCCGACATCGTGATCGTCACCGCCGGGATTGCCCGCAAACCAGGGATGAGCCGCGATGACCTGCTTTCGACCAACGCCAAAATCGTCACCGATGTTTGCAACAACATCAAGAAATACGCGCCGAAATCGATGGTGATTGTCGTTTCCAACCCGCTGGATGCGATGTGCCACGTGGCGTTTGATGCACTGGGTTTCCCATCGAATCGCGTGTTTGGCATGGCCGGTGTACTGGATTCCGCCCGTTACCGCACGTTTATCGCCGAAGCGTTGGATGTTTCGGTTGAAGATGTCAAAGGCTTTGTCCTGGGCGGCCACGGCGACACCATGGTTCCGCTGCCGCGCTACACCACAGTGGCCGGTATTCCGCTGGCCGATCTCACCGATCAGGCCACCATTGACAAGATTGTGGATCGCGCCCGCAACGGCGGCGCGGAAATCGTCGCGCATCTGAAAACCGGCTCAGCCTTCTACGCGCCCAGCGCGTCGGTGGTTGATATGGTTGAATCCATCGCGAAAGACAAGAAAAAGATTTTGCCTTGTGCGGTCTATCTGACCGGCCAGTACGGCATCAACAACCTGTACGTCGGCGTGCCGGTGAAACTCGGCAAAAACGGCATCGAGCAGGTACTTGAAATCAAGCTGACGGACGCCGAAAAGCAGCAATTGCGCCAATCGGCGGACGCCGTGCAAGAACTGGTCAACGCCCTGAAAGCATTGGTTCCGGCTTAAAGCTGATTCAATTAAGCGAACATCCTAACCACTAGCGAATGCTAGCTTCGATGCGGGGCAGCAGCGCGGTTGTAATTTCCCGGATTTTAGCCATCCGATAAAATAGCTCGTCTTCGTGACGTTCTTTTTTTGCCGCACTTTCCTTCCGGGATTCTTCCATGCAAAGCAGCTGAATCCGCTGGACAAGCTGAAGAATTTCCTGATCCTGTTGGGTCATCGAGACTCCTTAACTCTCTTTATGATGCTCAATCGTTAAGATGAAACCACCTGTAAGAGAGCAGTTCCCGCCCACGGAAGTTTTTAAACGGTTTATTAACCGCCGGACTTGAGTTCTTTACCCAATTTCTTCCGCAACGGCTCAAGCAGCGCATTAATCGTCTCCAAATTACGATACGCCACGCCCGGATTTTCAGGACGCGCACTCAGCTTTTCCAGCCGTTGGATAATTTTCTGGATATCTTCCTCGTCGGCCCGCTTCATGTCGTTCCTTTCAAGGATTGCCACGGTTGCCATCATTTTCACTCCTATGTTTAGTACCCGGCTGCACTGGAAGTTAAACGGGTACAAATTGGATATTGAGGTGACTGAATAAAACCTACCTCCCATATAAAAGACAAACCGGCAAAAAACGTGCGCCTGAAGGCCAAAAATTAAGAATTTTAACCCCTTTACTTAAACTGCAAGCGCTCATGCAGGTCCCGATGAGTTCGATCCAGCAAATGTGCCTCGTCTTTTGCCAGTTTTTCCCGCATCTCAGGCCGCCCCTCGGCAAATTCAGCCCGCATTTGTTCGGCAAAACGTCCGTCCACAATCTCATCCAGCACCTGGCGCATATTCTCCCGTACATGACCGTCAATCACCCGCTCTCCCCGGCTTAAATCCCCATACAGAGCGGTTGAGCTGATCGCCTGGCGCATCCCGGCAATCCCCCGCTCATGCAGCAGGTCTGCAATGAGTTTGACCTCGTACAGGCACTCAAAATAGGCCACTTCCGGCGCATAACCCCGCTCTACCAGCGTCTCAAAAGCAGTTTGAATCAACGAAGTCAACCCGCCGCACAGCACCGCCTGCTCAGAAAACAGGTCGCTGACCGTCTCTTCTTCAAACGTAGTCGGCATAACCCCTACCCGGCCAGACCCAAGGGCTTTTGCGTAAGCCAAAGCTATCTGTGCAGTATTGTTGCTTGGGTCTTGATGCACCGCGTACAAGGCAGGGACACCCGTCTCAGCCAAATACTTGTTGCGCACGCCTCGCCCTTGGGCCTTTGGAGCCACCAGAAACACGTTTAAATCCGCTTTGGGCTTGACCCAACCAGTATGAATGACCAGCCCATGCCCAAAGCCAAGATATTGCCCGGCCCTGAGATGGGGTGCGATGCTCTGGGCGTAGACATCCGCCATCACCTCATCCGGCATCAGCAGCATCACGACATCCGCCTGACGCAACGCCTCTGGAATGGACAGCACCGTAAAGCCATCAGCCAGAGCTTCAGCCTGCTTCTGGCTGTCAGGGCGAACCCCCACGATGATGCGGATACCCGAATCCCTTAAATTCAGCGCCTGCGGGCGTCCCTGGTTGCCGTAGCCCAAAATGGCCACGGTTTTATCCGCCAGCGGTTTGAGATCAATGTCATTGTCGCGTAGAATGGGTTTTGGCATAATATCCACTACGTTTTGCCTCAATTCCGTTTATTATAGCCGCTCCAAAAGAGAGAGCCCCACTGAGATTATGACAATGACCCAACAACCTCCTCAAACCCAACCCGCATCCGAAGCAGCTCAAACCAGCGAATACGCCCTGCAAATGCGGCAAGCGCGCATCGATAAACTGGATGCCTGGCGCAAACTGGGACAAAATCCGTATCCCTATCACTTTGAAAAAAGCGCCAGCAACGCCGACTTGCAAGCCAAATACGCTCACCTGGAAAATGGTATGGAAACAGAAGATGTGGTTTCAGTGGCCGGACGCGTGATGGCGCTGCGCAACAGCGGCATGTTTATCGATTTGCAAGACCCCAGCGGCAAAATTCAGGTGTTCAGCCACAAAGAGAATCTCTCGGCAGAACAACTGGAAGCACTGAAACTGGTCGATGTGGGCGACATCATCGGCGCCACCGGCACCATCCGGCGTACACCGCGCGGCGAGCTTTCCGTTAAAAATAAAAGCTTCCAGATTTTGGGCAAATCCATTTTGCCCTTGCCCGAGAAATACCACGGCCTGACAGACATTGAGACCCGCTACCGCCAGCGGTATCTCGATTTGATTATGAACGAGGAAAGCCGCGAAACCCTGGTACGGCGCAGTCAAATTGTGAGTGAAATCCGCAAATTGTTGCTAAACAAAGACTTTCTGGAAGTGGAAACCCCGATGCTGCAAACCATTGCCGGGGGAGCTTCCGCCAAGCCCTTCATCACGCACCACAACACGCTGGATATTGATATGTATCTGCGGATTGCGCCGGAACTCTACCTGAAACGGCTGATTGTGGGTGGCATCTCTGAAAAAGTGTTTGAACTGAACCGCAACTTCCGCAACGAGGGCATCTCGCCCCGCCACAACCCGGAATTTACCATGATGGAGCTGTACCAGGCCTACGCCGACTACAACGACATGATGGATCTCACCGAGGAAATCGTCACCAGTGTGGCCCAAACCGTGCTGGGCACCCTAAAAATCAACTTCCAGGGCACCGAGATTGATCTCTCCTCGCCATGGCCGCGCAAGTCGATGATTGAGTGCGTGACCGAGGCCACCGGTATTGATTTCAATACCATCACCACCGATGAAGAAGCCCGCGCCGCGGCTGCCAAGTTGCACGTGGATGTTGAACCGTATGAAACCTGGGGTTCAGTGCTGGAGCAGATTTTTGAAGTGAAGGTGGAACACACGCTCATTCAACCCATTCACATCATCGACTATCCCCGCGAGATCTCGCCGCTGGCCAAAGAACACCGCGATAACCCCCGCCTGGTCGAGCGTTTTGAAACCCGCATTAACGGCTGGGAAGTTGCCAATGCGTTTTCGGAGCTTAGCGATCCGCTGGATCAGCGCCAACGCTTTGAGGCCCAGATGGCCCAGCGTGATCATGGCGATGATGAAGCGCACCAGATGGATGAAGACTACATCACCGCGCTGGAATACGGAATGCCTCCCTGCGGCGGACTGGGCGTAGGCATTGATCGCTTGATCATGGTCCTGACCGACTCCCCCAACATCCGCGATGTCATTGCGTTTCCAACACTGAAACCCAAAACATAGACAGAGTACTTCTTACTAGAAGTTTGGACCTCCTTACAGTTCTTGCAGGAAAGCCTTTCTCAGTAGGGTCGTTTCCGGCTCGAAAATTGATCCA
>CAZXUP010000004.1:0-13241 GCA_964643815.1 uncultured Vampirovibrionales bacterium | reverse complement strand
ATCCAAAAAAAAAGCCTTGCAGCTCGGAGGCATGCATAGGCACAAAGGATAGAGAGTTAGAGTTTAAGCCATTCTATACGTGCTGATATTCCTTTGTCATGCGAAAACCAGCATTATTGAAGAAAATTTTACATTTGCCGCCCGAAAACCCGTGGGCCGCATGGCTTTGGATCGCATGGCCCCTCCGAAACCCGGATCGGATGGATCGTTTCGCCTAGGCCGGATCCGCTCCCAGGATCTCCAGCAGCGTATCCGCCATCAAACTTTTCAGCGGATCAGGGCTGTTCTTGATAAGCTCTACCGTCTGTGCGGTCTCCGTGGCTTCGTCATACCAGCGCTTGCCATGAATGGAACGGGACGCGACTTCGTAAGCCGTGCGGTCTGCATGGGCCGAACCCCAATGCGTATCCAGAAACGTTTGCAGCTCTTGCGATGCCCGGGCCTGCAAGCTTCCGGGAGCCAGATACAGCAACTTGAGAGCAAACGCCAAACGCGGGTAAGGGTCGTACCATCTGCACGAGTGGTAGCTCACGGTGCTCTCAGTCCTCTATATTATGGTGCTCTCAGCCTGTTTCTCTCTATCCTGTGTGCCTAGGCGCTTCAGCCTGCTGGCAGCGTATGCATGAGGTTACTATACAAAACAGATCACCAAATGCATATGTGCATTATAAAAGAAAATTCATGCTGAACGCAAGGGAGGGGGTCAGCCTATTTCCTGAACCAACGACGCTTTTTCTGGGCGGGTTTTTGGGTGTTCGGCGATGCAACCGGCGCAGCGGGCACAACCGCCGGAGCAACCACAGGTTCCGGCACCTGGACCGTCTTCAGCGCTTCCAACATGCGCGCCGTTAAATGCGCCGTATCAAACAGCACATAGCCACTGGCACCGGCACGCTTGGCAATATCCATCTGGCTCAGCACGTGCTCTGCCGTGTTGTCGTTAAACGGCCCGAAGATGCCCGAATAAATCGGAATTTTACCACCGGTGACGTTTACCATGTAGCGCGTATCACGCTCGACAATTTTAACGGCGCTGGTCAGCGTCATCGGCGCATAAAAATCGACCCAACCCCGTTGCGACCAGGTCCGCCAATCCTGATGCTTCAGCGAGAGCGCCGCGTCGGCTTCGGGAAAGACTGCCGCCGAAATTTTCAAATCGGGCCGCCGGGTGCGCAGCATGGTGGTCGCCCGCTCCACAAAGCGATTGATTTGCTCGGTCTTGAAGTCCGCCCAGTTTTTCCACAATTCGGTCACCTTGGGGTCTTTGGGGTCAATCTCAGCCGGGTCGGCAAAGTAACGCGACTTGAAACTGTTGCGCGCGATGTTGGTGTAACCCCAGGTGGTTTTGCGGAAACTGAAGCGGTCGGACGGGAAGCTGGCCGGATACCGGATGTAATCGAGCTGGAAACCATCAATGTCATAGCGGGTCGCAATTTCCTCGGCCAGCTTCAGCAAAAAGCTTTGCACCGCCGGATTGGCCGGATCGAGGAAATACCCGCCCAATTCCAACGAAGACGGCACCGGCTTATCGGGCGTCAACAGCTTGACCGGCTTCTCCGCATCCGCTTTGGCTTTGCCATTGGCAACGGCAGGCCCATTTTTCGGTTTAGCGTTTCCAGTAGCAAGAGCCTCCGGTTTTTCCGGCGGCTGTTCCGGCTTCAACGCCGAGAATTGGACGTTCGCCCATTCCGGGTATTTTTCCAGAATCGGTCCGGGTGGCATATACGCCTTGGTGCCGCCGTAGAAGGTTTGGAACCAGACATGCACCCGCATACCGCGCTGATGCGCCTGTTCTACCCACAGCTTTAAAATATCGGCTCCGGCAAATTTGGGGTTTTGATTGGGCAGGCCGTAGCTCTCATACGTTTTCGAGGGGAAGATGGTGTAGCCGTGAAAAAACGTTTCCAGAAACACCGTGTTTAA
The DNA here is from genome assembly GCA_964643815.1 of uncultured Vampirovibrionales bacterium. Classification (GTDB taxonomy): domain Bacteria; phylum Cyanobacteriota; class Vampirovibrionia; order Vampirovibrionales; family Vampirovibrionaceae; genus CAZXUP01. The sequence continues at coordinate 11,318 of CAZXUP010000004.1, read as the reverse complement.
CCCGGCGGCTTTCAAATTATCAAGCGTTTGGCCAATCGCGGCCGCGTTTTTTTCCACGGGCCGGTGCCAGGCGCCACGCACCGTGGCCGCCGGAAACGGTTCATAGCTTAGCCACAGACGACGATTCAAACCTTCCAGCGCTTCCAGCATGGTAGCCGCCGCCAGTTCGGCACGGCCCCCTTGGGCCAATTGCAGGGCCTGATTACGACGCGAACCCAAGGTCTGGCAAACCTGATCGACCCGCTGGCTGCGGAGCGCATCGACGCACGGACTGTTCTCCCAGCGCCGGTCAAACTGATACTGGTAGGTTTCAAAATCAATCGTGGATCTCAGCGTGCTGTTCGCCGGATCGATGAACATTTTGGCGCCGACGGGCGCATTGGCAATCAGCCAGTTGCGACCGCGGCCATGACCGCTAATCACATAACCATCCGAAGGAATCGTGGAATCGGAGCCTTCTTGCGCGGTCACCACACCGTTTTGCACCGTCACTTCAAAACCAAACTCGTTGGTGCCCGTGGTGGGCTTGCCGTAGCCGATATCATAAATCAGCACCTGGTTGGAGGCCCGGTAGCCCGGAAAGCCGGAACCATTCGGATTGTTCTCCGGCGACGGATTCACAACATCCACTTTCACCTGCTTCTGGTGAAACCATTCTTCCTGTAAAATCAGCGTATCGCCCGGCTTCAGGGCTTTCAGAACATCCCGTTTTGCGCCCGTGGCGGAAACCACAATGCCTTTGTCAGGAATGACCGCATTGCCACACGCATTGGGCAGCCCTTGTTTCTGGCATTCCCACACCGAGGTGACAGCTGTCACCTGATACGCAACACCCTGGGGTGCGTTGTGAGCCGATGGCACCGCCATGACCTCCACGCCATACGGATTGGTGCGCGTGGTTTTGCCGAACGCGCCGTCATACAGCACCAACGCTTCATCGCCGCGCGCCACGTTCCGCCCGGTGACATCGTAGGTTTGGCCGTCCGGCCCAGTCAACCGAACTGCCAGTTGGGCAGACCCCTGGCCCAGCAATGCCAGGCAGACAATGGCCACCGACGATAAAATCAGCCATCCGGCTTTCCTGGCACGCTTCACCCGGTAACTCCTTTTATTCAGAATCAGGTTCTTATACACAGCACTATAGCAGACGGACGCGCTTTTGCGAGACAAGTTTCCGCTGTTGCATTACAATCTTTTTTACGAAAGTTGTCGTAGACGAACATCTCTTGTGATGATACCAGAAAAGTCGCTCACTGAGCACACAAACAGCTTAAAAACCTCAAAAACCGCTCCGCTGCAAGAAGTTTTCTCCTCCATCCAGGGCGAAGGCATTCATGTGGGCAAACGACAGGTGTTTGTACGCTTTGCCCACTGCCATCTCAAATGCGCCTACTGCGACACCCCCATGACAACAGCCGACGGACAATGCCACGTGGAAACCCCACCCGGCAGCGGCCAAATTGTTCACTATCCCAACCCGATGCAACCGGCCACGCTGGTCACCATCATCGAGCATTTGCTGCAAACCACCCGGCACCACAGCGTAAGTTTTACCGGCGGAGAACCGTTGCTGTATCACGCGTTTCTCAAAGACGTGTTGCCGCATGTGCAACAGCACGCACCCACGTATCTCGAAACCAGCGGCACCCAGCCTGAATTTCTGGAAGAGATTTTGCCGTGGACGGATATCATTGCGATGGACATCAAGCTGCCTTCCGCGACGCAAGAACCTCCTCAATACGGCAATCACGCCGCGTTTTACCGGGTGGCGCAGCAGAAAACCTGCTTTGTCAAAATCATTTTCAACAACGAAACCACGCAAGAGGAATTGGATGCCGTCAAGGCCATTGTCACCAACCGGCAAACGCCGATTATCCTGCAACCCGAAACGAATCTGGATGATCGTAAAGTCTATTTAAAACCGCAGCGCATGTTGGAGATTGAGCAGACGCTTTCGGCATGGTTTGACGATGTTCGCGTCATTCCGCAAACCCACAAAATGCTCAACATCCTCTAAACCAGGGTCGGTGCAGGGCAAACCTCCAGCCGTTGCCTGAAAGGCTTACGGATGGGGTTAATCGAAGCAGGGAACAGGCCCTGCGGATACTATGTTGCGTGGAAACTACAATTTGTACTTGAGGTCCGTTCCCTGCTTCGCTTAATCCCACCCGTAAAACTCGCTTCACTCGTTAACGGTTGGAGATTTCCCCCAAGCCCCCTCCCTGTTCTAGGCAATGAATGCCAACGGCTTTCTCTGCTGCTGCGAGGAACGCCCACCGGAGGCCATCCCCCCACCCATCATAAACGGGCTGGGTTGGCCGCCCTGCCCGCCACCAGACGACATGTTGAACGGAATATAGCCTCCGCTGCCCTTGCGGGACATCGCATCCGCCACCGAGGCCCCTAGGCTAAAGTTCGGCACATCCCCAAAGGCACTGCCCGTTTGCGCCCCACCCGCGCCTGTGTTCGGGAGGGACGGCGCCATCGGAATGCGTCCATCCATCATCTGCGGACGAAACGCCGCACCATAGCTCTCACCGGGCCTAGCGCTGGCCAGGCTTGCGATGTTATCCCGAAAACGGTTGCCCGGAACAATATCCAACCCCGCCTGATTCACGGCAATCTGCCTGGCCTGCTGCGCGTTAATCGTCGCGTCAAACCCAAACACCGGCAGCCCTTGCTCTTGCGGTTGCAATTGGGCCAACCGTTGCAGGATGGCGTTATCCAAATCGATCTCGGGGAACTGCTTCAGCGCATCCAAACGGTCTAAATTAAAAATGCCCGCATTGCGGTTGAGGCTGTTGATGTTGAAGTCGTTGGGGTTGAACTGGGGTACTTTTGCATTGTTCAGCAGGTTTTGCGTGGGCTTGGCGGCTGGCGTGCTGTTGGCCCGGCTGGCACCGGCTAGCCCAACGGGAGGATCGGCTCTGAACGTAGCGCCGGTAGTAATCTCCGCACGGTTCGGACGGCCAAAATCCTTGCCAATCACCGGGACATCCGGGTTGATGCCTCGGGAGCTTGGACTAATTTCAATCGTATCGACCCCGCCCATGCCATCGGTTGTTACTTTCAGGCCCATGCCAATGGTTGGCAGCCGAAACGAGGGCTGGGCCATCAAGTCTGCCATTTTCAAATCGGAAATCGACAGCAAGGCCGCCATCTCGCGGTACAAATCCGGAATAGCGGGCGCCACCACCGGGACCGGCGTCTGTCGGAGCCCGCCCAACACCGAGCCGTCAAAGCCGATATTTTTGGAGAATACACTCGCCGAGCTGACGTTTTGGCTGGTCAGGGTTTGGTTGCTGTTGATCGTAAAGTAGGTTTGGTCGCTGGTACGGCTGGTTTGCGGCGTGGTATTGACCCCATACGCCGGGGTGAAATTGGTGCCACGCAGATAGAACGAGCTGTACGCGTTGATGCCACCGGTGTTACGCACCTGGGGACCGCCCGGATAAAGCGGAAATAACGTCAGCTGTGGGATGGTGCTCATGGTGACAACCGGCCCTCGTTTGTTTCCCCTGTAAACACGCTATCGGCGCATTTTGGCAAAACTTCAAAGCCGGGCGCCCTATCGGATATCGCTTTTTAACCAATCGTTACAAACGGGTCTTCGTCCCTCTCACGAAAAACCGGATGCCCTAGACGTAGGGTATCCGGTTATCGAGAACATGGCTCGAAAAATCCTGCTAAAACAACTTGGCTTAAATTAAACCAAGGCCTCAGAATTCAGAGACAAAAAGATGTAGCGCTTTTCGATGATCGATTCTTCATCAACACGGGCAGCGACCGCCTTGATGAAATCCGAGTTGTTCGCGATGTTTGCGCTTTGGATTTCATCCCGCAAAACCGCTTGCGCCGCCAGTAATTTCTTGTGGCTCACAAAATCCTGAAAGCTTTGTTCAAAGCGTTCGCGAATTTCCGCATAGCCCGACAACGCTTCCACATCAAATTGCGCTTTAACTTCGTATGTAATTGTCATACCGATTCAACTTCCTCATCATCACCCACCGGGACGTGGTGGTAGGGTCTTTGGGTTTGGTGTACCTGCATGAACGAGGTCAAGCAAAACTGATGCTAGCCAAACCACCAAAACACCCCAAAGTATTTACATTTTGAAACATAATCTTTCAAGGCTTGGAGGAGACGGGCTGCTGACGGGCTTCCTGGAAGGCGCCAATCTTGCGGAACTTCGCGTAGCGATCCTCAACCAAAGCGTCTTTATCCAGTTTTTTCAACTCCGCAAACGCGGGCTCCAGCACCGCCGTAATCCGCTGGGCCGTCAGGGTCGCATCGTAATGCGCACCGCCCTGAGGCTCGTCGATAATGCCGTCGATCATCCCAAAATTCAGCAAATCCTGCGCCGTAATCTTCAGCGCTTCGGCGGCTTGCGTGGCGTATTCGGCGCTACGCCACAAAATGGACGCGCAACCTTCCGGCGAAATAACCGTGTACAAGGCATGCTCCAGCATATAAATACGGTTGGCGACCCCAATGCCTAACGCCCCACCCGAGGCGCCTTCACCGGTCACCAGCGAGATCACCGGCACACGCAGGCGGGCCATCTCGCGAATGTTGAACGCAATCGCCTGGCCGATGCCATGCTGCTCTCCGGCAATGCCCGGATACGCGCCCGGTGTATCGACCATCGTCAACACAGGCATTTTGAATTTCTCGGCATGCTGAAACAGGCGCAACGCCTTGCGGTAACCTTCGGGGTTGGCCATCCCGAAGTTATGCACCAGGTTTTCCTTCATGCTGCGGCCTTTTTGGGTGCCAATCACCATCACCGGTCCGCAAGCCAGCTCGATAATCCCGCCGATGATCGCCCGGTCATCCGTACCGGCGCGATCTCCGCGCAGCTCAATCCAGGTGTTGGGAGAGAGCATTTTGACCGTTTCCAGCAAGTTGGGACGCTGGGCATGACGGGCGATTTGCAGCTTTTGCGCGGGCGTCAGTTTCTCGTACAGCTTGGCCTTCACTTCCTCGGCCTGCTGACGCAGCTTTGTAAGCTCGTCTGTAAAATCAATGTCGGATTCCTGGCTGAGTCGCATCAGTTCCTCGATTTTTTCTTCCATTGCCATTATAGGTTTTTCAAAGTCGAGCGGGAGAATTTTATCCGTCATCGTAGTTCCCTAGCCCGATACCGTACTGGTTGCGGGAACAAGCCCGGAGGCTTCCCGGTGCACCCGAATGAGATTTGCCAACGCGCCGGACAGTTCGCTGCGATGCAGCACCATATCCACCTGTCCGTACTGCAACAGGTAGTTGGCTGTCTGGAAATCCGTCGGCAGTTTTTGCCGAATCGTTTGCTCAATCACGCGCCGACCGGCAAAGCCAATTCGCGCACCTTCCTCGGCGATGATCACATCACCCAGCGTTCCAAAGCTGGCCGTCACCCCGCCAAACGTGGGTTCGGTCAGCACCGAAATATAAAGCAGCCCGGCTTCATGCAGCTTGGCTAGCGCCGCGCCGGTCTTCACCATCTGCATCAGGGAGAAGGTCCCTTCCTGCATCCGCGCACCGCCGGATGAGGAGAAAATCACCACCGCCAAGCGGTCTTTCAGGGCGCGCTCAATCAGGCGCGTAATTTTTTCGCCCACCACGCTGCCCATGCTGCCGCCGAGATACGTAAAATCCATCACCGCAATCGCCAGATGCTCGTTGGCAATCTGCCCAATCCCCGTAATAACGGCTTCATTCAGGCCGGTTTTCTTGTGGGCGTCTTTCTGACGCTTGAGATACGGCTCCGTATCGGTAAAAGCCAGCGGGTCCGCCGGAGTCAGCCCAGCATCCAGCTCTGTGAAATCGTCGCAAAGTTGCGCAATCCGTTTATAGGCCCCAATCCGGAAGTGATAGCTGCAATGTCCGCAGACCATCAGGTTGTTTTCAAGTTCTTTGGTCGGCAGGTTTTCGTGGCAGTTATAGCACTGCGTCCACAGCTTGCAGATTTCCTCGTCAGTCAGGCGGTTGTTCATCGCCGCCGTGTCCAGCTTGGTGGAATCGTTACGCTTAGAGGCAAACCAGTCTCGAAGTGACATTATTACGCAATTCCTGTGTCTTTTAGCCTACCACTAGGGAATAGCCGGGCTTGAATAGGTCTCCGGCTGGAAAATTCGCATCTTTTCAAAGTCAAGCGCACGCGAACCTCCGCTTGGGAAAAAGTTTACCCCAAAATAAGAACGCTTGCGAATGACATCGTATGCCAGGTTCAGCTTGACGTTTTTGGGACCCACCAGCATGTAGAGCTGGTTACCGGTAAACAGGGCATTTTTGTCGTTGTCGCGCATCAGGTTCATATCACTGCGCATGCCCATCGTCAGATGATTATTAATCCGCACCGAATTATTCCAAATCAGGTTTTGACGGCCCCGGTAATAGGAGTCGAAGACAAACGGCGTATCACCGGCTGTGGCCGCAATGAAGTACTGCAACGTCGAACCGAACCGATCCCCCACATGCAGGTTCATCGTCGGGCCGCCCCGAATCAGCCCGATGAAATCGCCCGTCGTATAACCCGAAGCCGCTATGTTGGCCCGAAGCCCAAAATCCATAAATTTGCCGACCCGCAGCAAGGGTTTCGTATTACGGAGTTCCAGTTGCACCTGGGCGCGGCCTGCCATCCCCGGCTTATCCTCTTTGGCCTTAACGAAAAACTCCTCGTCAAAGGTGGGGAAAAACTCGTCTTTATACCAGCCTGCGCTGCTATAGCTTGACAGGCGGAATTTATCGAATTCCTTCAGATCCCGGTGATCGTAGACTGAAAGGCCGTACCCAGGACGTTCATACCCTAAAAAGCCGTTCGTATAATCCTCGTTGGCGGAAAGCCGCAACCGGGTTTTGCCGTCAAGCAGCTTGCGCTCGCCCAACAACACCGGCTGTCCCACCCGGGTGTTATACGCCACATCCAAAAACGTTTTGGGATCGCGGTAATGCAGAACCGCGCCCGCACCCGGCCCAACACCCTTATCCTCAAACCGGGCGCCACCGCGAGAACGCCGACCGCCGCCGCCAAAGCTGACCAAGGGCGAAACCCGGATACTGCCGTGCTCACCCGCCCGAAAATCCCAACCCGGCCCGAAATACATGCCGCCATAATCCGGATCGTAACCGATATCCGGCCCCAGGTACTCCATCGTGCCGCTCGGCTCATCCATTGAGAACTCGGTACTGTGCAGGCCCGCAATTTTGCGCCCTTTGAAATACAGCGACGGCGAACGCCCGACAACACGGTTGTAACCGCTTTCGGTCCGATACACATCAATCTGTTTCATTTTCAGGGCAAAGTTGCTCTTCTTCACGCCATCGGCATCGGTATTGGCATCCACCTTGGGAGCGGTCAGATCCTCGTCGTTCAGCTCCAACTCACGGCTCATGCTGGCCAGTTGCGTAATATCCTCGTCACTGGGAGATCTCATTTTTTCGGACGCGGCATTGTTGCTGCCCGGTTTCTGCTTATCACCCTTAATCAGCTTTTTGGTGCCTTTGCCGCCAGCCAGTTCGGTCAACATGTCGGGCGTGATAATGATGCGTCCGTTTTCATACTGGACAAACTTGGCGTTTACAAAGGCATTTTTTGCCTTGATTCGTACCTTTTCGACCGATGTAAGATAATCGTTGATCAACGCCGACTTGCGGCCCAGATCGATCTTGGCATAACTGCCATGGGTTTTCTGGCCGTCCTTGATAATCGTGACGCTGCCTTCGGCAATCACCAGATCCTGATTCTGGTCGTAGGTCAGTTTATCGGCATACAGTTCGGAGTTCTGCTCGGAAATAACCATATGCACCGAACCGGTGGCAACGTAGACATCATGATCCTTGTCATAGTTCAGCGTGTTGCTGTTGATATCCACCATCACCGCTCTGGCCTTGATGGGTTCGGTAACCGGTGGAATGGCAGACGCTTCGTCCTCTTCATCCGGCTGTTGCAAATCGAGCTGGGGTTGCAAACCGGACGGCAACGGCTCAATATTCACCTTTTCCGAAGCCTTCTCTGGATTTTTCCCCAGCTTTTCGGCTTCTTTGCGCTGCCCTTGCTTGTCTTTTTCAGCTTGAAGAACAGACAAAACCGGCCTGGGAGCGGTAAAAATGACCGTCTCCGCCGGATCGTTGACCATCTGGGCTGAAACAGGCATCACCAGAAACATGGACCCCGCGAGGAAACAGGAGAAAACCACCGGCTTTACCGCCAGCAAGCAGGTAAACGCGGGGAATCGACCAGGCAAGTGAGGGGTTTCCGTTGCAGGATTGACCATGGATAAGATCCTTATAGGCCGCTGGGCTGGGACTGCGGAAACAGTCGGGATGGAAGCTGATGAGACTTTATGATGTCACGGATGACTAAAAGTTCGAGGACTTTCGAACGCATGTTAATATTTTCTTTACACGTCACTTATTCTAGCAGAGTTTGTTCGCAAGTAAAAATGGCTGTAAGAACCGCGCAGCTTCCCTACAAATAACCCATCGGATTGACCGGCGCGCCATCCACGCGAACTTCAAAATGCAGGTGAGGACCGGTTGCATAGCCGGTTGATCCCTCATAACCAATAACCTGGCCTTTTCCCACGGCCTGCCCTTTGGAAACCGAAATCCCCGACAAGTGACCGTAGAGGGTCACCAGGTTACGACCGTTGCGGTTACCGTGATTGATCATCACCGTCTTTCCGTAGCCGCCCCGCCAGCCTGCGTAAATCACCTCACCGCCATCCGCCGCCTTGACCGCGCCTTTGTTAGGACCTGCGATATCCAGCCCCGTGTGCATCTTGGTGGTCCGGGGGATGGGATGCATCCGGGAACCGAACCCGGAGCTGATACTGCCGGCAATCGGCCAGATAAAGCTACCCGTACTGCCACGAACCACCTGAAACGACTTTTTGGACGTGAAGGCGCGGATTTGCGAGGTGATACTCGCAGACTCCGCCAGCAATTCGGCTTCGGCACGTTCATAAAACCGGGCATCGTTGCGGTACTTGTCCCGAAGCGCCCGATCAATCTCGATCACCCGCTGAATTTCCATATTTTTGACCCGGATGGTCGAAATCGTCTGCCCAATAACAACCTTTTGCTGCGCCAACTCACCCTTCAGACTGTTCAGCTCCTGAATTTTAGACCGCAAACTCAGCAACAGCTTCTTGTCCTGCGAAACAATTTTTTGCTTGTAATAGATACGATCCAGCAGAGTGGAAAGGTCGTTGGCCTCCAAAACCATCTGCATCATGCTCAATCGCTCGCCCATATACAGGCTCCTCAAGCGGGAACCAGCATCTTGCCCCAGGCGCATCGCGTCTCCCATGGTTCGATCCAGGCGATGATCGAGGTAAACCAGCTTGTCTTTGGTATCCGTCAGGCGCCGCTGATGAAAATTCAGCGAGCGGCGCTCCGCATCCAAACGCTGTTGGTTTTGGATAATGTTCTGGTTGACCTTCTGGGCGGCGCGCATTTTCTCATACTTCTTGCGCCGCAGTTCTTCGGCTTTGGCCTTGATGTTTCGCGTCTGGTTTTGCAGCTCCCGAATCTTCTGGGGATTGTCTCCCGCCGCCAGAGTCGAAGGCAACAGTCCACACAGCAAAGAAAGCACCAGCACAAGGCAGGAAAACCCTTTCAATCGCTGTTTTACGTTGAAGGAAATACGCATTACCCTACTTATCTGCTAAAAGAGGCTGAAAATAAACGTGGAAAGCAGGAAGGACAACACCATAAACAACGCTATCCAACGGGCGCTTTTATGAAAAAAATCAATCATAGCCTCAGGTCCAATAACTCTTTCTATCTTTAGATCGTTGCTTCGGGGATTTGGGGAGAGAAACCGTCCGGCTTCCACCCGGTCACTTTACCCATTATCTACCTGTAATATAAATCTTGTCTATTTTACCAGCTTCCAAACTTCATTGTACTTTCCCGCCACTGCAATCCGAAACTTAATGAACCGCTGGCGCTTCAGTGGGTATAATAGGGCGGTAGAGTCTTGTTGATGCGTATTTTGACAATACGCAACGGGATGGAAAGAACCCACACACCATGCTGGACATTCGCCTGATTCGTGAGAACCCGGAGCTGGTAAACGAAGCGCTTCAGAAACGCAACCCAACACTCAGCATCGATGAAATCAGCCGCCTGGACGCACAGCGTCTGGCACTATTGCAAGAAGAAGAAGCGCTGCGCGGCAAACGGAACCAAATCACCCCGCAAATCGCGCAACTTAAAAAGGAAGGCAAGGATACGGACGCCATCCAGCAGGAAGCCCGCGCGCTGGCAGACCGCATCAAAGCGATTGAATCCGAAAAAGAAACCATCGCCGACGCCCAAAACGGTTTGCTGATGGAGTTGCCCAACCTGCCGTTGCCGCAAACACCCGTCGGATCGGATGAAAGCTGTAATATCGCCCTCCATACCTGGGGCGATGCGTTCAAAAGCCGTCCGTGCGCCGATGTCTTGAACCATTACGATATCGGCGCGGCGCTTGGCATTCTCGATTTCGATCGGGGCGTCAAAATCGCCCAATCGCGCTTTTCGGTGATGCGAGGCGAAGGGTCTCGCTTGGAACGAGCCTTGATTAATTTCATGTTGGATACCCACACCGAGCATGGTTATGAGGAAGTCTTGCCGCCGTTTCTGGTCAATCGCCAGGCCATGACCGGCACCGGCCAGTTACCCAAGTTTGAGGCCGACATGTTTGTCTGCCGCGATGACGAACTCTATCTGATTCCGACCGCCGAGGTGCCGGTGACCAACCTGTACGCGGGCGAAATTTTATCGGAAGACCAGCTCCCCATGCTGATGACGGCCTACACTCCGTGTTTTCGGCGGGAGGCGGGCAGCGCCGGGAAAGACACCCGAGGGCTGATCCGCCAGCACCAGTTTGACAAGGTGGAACTGGTCAAGCTCACCCGACCGGAGGATTCGGAAGCCGAGCACGCCAAGCTGTTGGCCGACGCGGAGCGCATTTTGCAACTTCTTGAGCTTCCTTACCGGGTGCTGGAACTGTGCACGGGCGATATCGGTTTTTCGGCGGCCCGCTGTTTTGACATTGAAGTGTGGATGCCCGCCCAAGGCGTGTACCGGGAGATTTCGAGCTGCAGCACGTTCACCGATTTCCAGGCCCGTCGCATCGGCCTGAAATATCGCAGCGAAGCCACCGGCAAGCCCGCCTTCGTGCACACGCTGAATGGCTCAGGTTTGGCGGTGGGCAGAACACTCGCCGCCATTCTGGAAAATTATCAAATCAATCATCAGGAGGTTCTCATACCGGAGGTGCTCCGTCCATACTTTAAAAATGGAGCCACATCCCTTTCGGTTGCCCGAAACAAGGAACTGGTATG
>CAZXUP010000003.1:25998-26246 GCA_964643815.1 uncultured Vampirovibrionales bacterium | reverse complement strand
GGGCAAAGACAAAATTCTGGCAATGCACCAATCCCGTAAAAAGCGGCGGAGCTATGACCAGGATCCGCATTTGTTTGAAATTGTGAATTGTTTTTTTGTGCTTCCCCAAGAGCAGCAGGAGCAATTTGCGACACGCTTTCTCGACTTTGTCAGCCTGATGGTTGAGTATATGGCCAATTGCGATTCTTTCAATATGGAGCCGAACGACGAAGAATTGAAAAAGATGCGCGATTTGTTCGTGACCTTGG
>CAZXUP010000003.1:0-25988 GCA_964643815.1 uncultured Vampirovibrionales bacterium | reverse complement strand
TTGTCAATTTCAAGAACGTCGTGGACACGTCGCGGGTGAAGATTCCGTTCGGCAGTACCTGATGGATATTCACCAGGAGTCTTACAAAATTCTGGGTGAAGAGAAAGTTTTTTCAGACAAAGAGGGTATGCGTATCCGGGATACGCAGCTATAACGCGGTATCAATGAACACTAACACGCGTTATGTCCAGTGAGGCCCGAATAACCGATCTGGAACTAGTGTAGCAGAGCGGGTTGAGGGGTTTCTGTCGGCTGACTGAGCTGAAGCGCGGTCTGGTAGGCTTCAATCAGGCTGCTGGGGTCTGCAATGCCGTGGCCGACAATATCCGGCGCGGTGCCATGGCTGACGGAGGTGCGCAGAAACGGCAAACCAATCGTTACGTTGACGGCGCTCAAGCCGGCGACCATTTTAAAGGGAATCAGCCCCTGATCGTGATAAGCGGCGACATAGGCATCATAAGGCGGATTCTGGGCGTCAAAATTCCGAAAGGCGGCATCGGCTGCAACCGGCGGCTCGATGTGAATGCCAGTTTTGTCTGAGATTAGCTTCAAGGCGGGGTTTAGCAGACGCTCTTCCTCATCTCCGTCCAGTTCTCCGGCGTGCGGATTGACGCCCAATACGCAGAGGCGTGGGTGCTCGATGTGCGCCTGGGTTCTTAAAAACGTGATCAGGCTGCCCAGCGATTGCATAATGCCGCGTACCGAGAGCGTTTCGGAGACTTTGCGCAGGGGCACATGCCGGGTCAGCAACAGCATCCGGAACTGTCGGTAGAGAAACAGCATGTCCGATTGATACGGCTGACCATACAGTTTACGGGCCAAGTGTTGCAGGATTTCCGTGTGGCCGCTGAAAGAAATCCCGGCGGTTTGCAGGTTTTCTTTGGAAATCGGCCCGGTCACCAGGATGTTCGCTTCTCCTCGGTGGATAGTGGAGACGGCGGCTTCCAGGCTCTGGAAAGCGATTTCACCCGGTGTTTTCTCGGGTGTGTTGAAGCCGCTGCTTTGGAGATTTTCGTAGCGGATGCGTGGATTTTCCGGCAAGCGGCAATGGAGGCTTTCGGCGGTCCAGGCCAGATGGCCGATGTCGCCGTAGACGATGAGGTTGGGGCCGTCTGCTTCCAAGCCGGTATTCTGGAGGAATTTGACCATGATTTCAGGCCCGATACCGGTTGGGTCTCCGATGGTGAGTGCGATGGCCCGAGGTTGTAACGGCAAATCAGGCATGGACGGAGGTAACCTCTCGTTGCTTGATAAACTTGATGACGTTGGCCAACGCCATAGGCGAGCCGAACCCGCCTGACTTTGTGACAATCCAGCGTCCCTGGGTGTCAACCGAAAGCGGGATGGACAGATCGGCCTCGGCGATAATCTCAAGTTCCCGGCTATGCAGTGTTTCACAGACCTGGGCGGTGGTTTCCCCACCAATCAAAACCAGTTTGGCTGATTTCTGTTCCAGCGCCCGGCGGGTGATGGTTGCCAGAACTTCCTGGGCGCGCTTGCTGGCTTGGGCTTCCGAGATATCGCGCTCACGGGCAAAATTGAGAGTCCGCGCGTAGCTTTCCTCTTTCAGCGTGGTGGAGATGGCGACGGTATTTTGCTCACCGAGTGCCTGAATCACCCTTTCAATAGTTCCTTCAATCGAATCCAGCCCCAAAATCTGCTCGGGAGGCAGGTCAATTAACTCCAATTGGGAGCCTTGGCCGTAATATTGGTAGTTTTCAGCCAGGCGCAATAGCTGCTGGCGGGTTACATCCGTGTTGCTGCCGCTGACGATCAGGATAGGAGAGGCGGGCGCCTGGATTTCCGGCAGTTTGGGTTGTAAAAGTCCCTCTTCCGGTTTCGTCGCCCATAAATCAGCCAGCGTTTGGGCCAACCCGGCGGAGCCACACGGAATAAGCTGGGCCGACTTCTGGGCTTTTTCGATGGCAAGCGCAATTTGCTCCAGATCTTCATGGCTGGTGGCGTCAATCACCACCAGTTTCTTGCCCTCTTTAATCAGTTCTTTCAGACGCACCAAAATCGGCCCGGCGCCATGTAGTACGGTAGAGAGTTCAATATGGCCGACAATCTCGGGACGGGTAGCCTGCTCCAGCAGTGTTGGCAGGTGGGACTGGCGGATCGGGAAGAGCGGATCGCGCGCGACAATGGTCTTTTCAACCGGAATGCCGCGAACCAGCTGATATCCGCCGACCGTTCGGCGGCCTTCTTGCGGATAGGCCGGAACGATAACGGCGCATTGCGCCTGCAGTTCATCCAGCATCCCCAGGCATTCATGGGCGATATGCCCGCGCAGGGTTGAGTCGATTTTCTTATAAAAATTCTCTATGCCCAGACGATCCCGGCACAAGGCGACGGCCTGACGGACAATGGCCTGAGCCTCATGGGGCGTGGCATGCCGCGTGGCGGTGTTAATCGACCAGACCTGATTGTCTTGCGGTTCCAGAGGATGGGAGGCTTGTTGACCGTGATTGGGAAACCCAAGCAGGATATGGGTTTTGGCATGGGTGGAGAAAAACTGGAGCGCGGTATCACAAGCGCCGGTCAGGTCATCTGCGATGATGCCAACGCTTAAGCCGGGTATTTGCATGATGCTTCAGGTATCCTTTGGCAGGCCGTTACTGATGCTAGAACGCGCCAACGGTTTCCATCGGAGCGCTGTTATCGCGTTTGCTGCCCACAAAGCGGACATCGTTGGCGCGGATGAAAGGCCATTCCTTGGGGTTACCGGCCTGATCGTTGTAACGGTTGACTTCAAGTTGACCGCTGACACTGATCAGCGCGCCTTTTTTAACCCATTCGTTGACAAACTCAGCCTGGCGGCCCCAAACTTCGATTGAAAACCAGTCAGTCACCTTGTTTTCACGAGAGAATGACCGATCAACGGCCAGCGAGAACTTGGCTTTGACGCTGCCGCTTTCAAAGTACTTGATTTCAGGGTCCTGTCCGAGACGGCCCACGATGACTACGGAATTCGCCATAATTCGTTCTCCATTCGTTTGTTTCAGCCATTATACTGCAATCGGCCTTTGCGCCAGCATCCGGGCGTCAACTGTAAACTTATATATCGAGCGCCAGCAGCGTTTCAAGCTCTTCGTGGATGCCGCTGCCGTTTGAGCCGATTAAGTCGATACGACGTTGGGCGTGTGGAATGGGTCCGTTTTGCAGATTTGTCGCTTTGCCGCCGGCCTCTTCAACCAGCAGGATGCCAGCCGCGATGTCCCAGATGGAAAGTTTCAGTTCCCAGAAAGCGTCCAGTCGTCCGCAAGCGACATATGCCAAGTCCAGCGCGGCGGCGCCCGGTCTCCGGACACCGTGGCAATGCGGGGCGATACGCTTAAAGTGCTTCAGGTTGTTGATGCTGGAGCTGGCGATATCATACGGAAAGCCGGTGGCCAGCAGGGCGCTTCCAAGCGCAGGAACCCGGTTGCTGCTGGTGTAAATCGGGGTATCGTTCAGAAACGCGCCCCGGTTACGGATGGCGTAGAACAACTCTTTTTTAAACGGGTCGTAAATAACGCCAACCCGAGGCTTTCCATCCCGAAAATAAGCGATGGAGACTGCAAAGTGCGGGAAACTGTGGGCATAGTTGGTCGTGCCGTCCAGCGGGTCGATGACCCAGGTGTGTGACAAATCAATGGTTTGCCCTTCCTCAAAGGTCTCTTCGGTTACAAACAGGTCGTCGGGGCAGGCTTTGCGCAAGGTCTCGTTAATCACGGCATCGCTTTCCTGATCGATAGCCGTGACCAGATCGATATTGGTGCCCTTGGTGGTGATTTTTTGCGTTTGCCCGAAGGCGGCCATCTGGATTTTGCCTGCGGCGTGGGCGGCGCTTTGGGCCAGTTGCAAATAGCGGTTTTCCAGATCGGCGGACATACTGCCGCTGCTATCAACCGTGCCGGGGCTGCGTTCCATTGAGAGACCTCCCTTCATAAAGCCGGGTCGCAAAACGGGTGCTGCAATTTTGAGTTTGCGCCGGTTTGAATATGATATAAAAAATAGGCACGAGACTAAAGGCGCGTTTATGCTCAATCAGGCGAAAGAACCCCTTCAAATTGGTTCGACTACGGTCAACAGCCGGGTCATGCTGGCCCCAATGGCCGGTGTCACCGATGTGGTGTTTCGCGGGTTGGTGCGTCGCTGGGCGCCGGATTCGCTGATTTGCACCGAAATGATTAGCTCCAATGGCCTGGTGTATTCCAAGCGCTTCGATGCGCCGATTCTGGATAAAACCATCACCGATCACCCCATTGCCTACCAGTTGGCCGCGCACCGTGAAGAAGTGCTGCTGGAAGCGGCCCGCACGATTATCCGCGACAAAAACCCGGACACGATTGACCTGAACATGGGTTGCCCGGTCAAGAAAATCACCGGCAACTTTGAAGGCTGTGCGCTGATGAAAGAGCCCGAGCTGGCTTACAAGCTGATTTCGTTGTTGGTCAAAGATCAGGAACGTGAAGGCACGAACAAGCCCATTACGGTCAAGTTTCGCCTGGGTTGGGATAGCGCGAGCATGAATTACCGGGAATTTGCCAAAATGTGCGAAGATGCGGGCGCCAGCATGGTGACGCTTCATGCCCGCACCCGTGCGCAGGGCTACAAGCCGGGCTGCAAGTGGGAAGCCTTTGGCGAGCTGAAAGAGACGGTCAACATTCCGGTGATTGCCAACGGGGATATTAATTCGATTGAAGATGCGTTGTTGGTGATGCAAACCTATGGCGTGGATGGTGTGATGATGGGGCGTGGTTGTCTCGGCCAGCCGTGGATGATTGGCGATATCGATCAGGCGTTGAAAACCGGACAAACGCCGGAAGCACCGAGTATTCAAAAACGGTTGGACGCCGCTTACGAGCATGCGCGTTTGCTGACCGACTACAAAGGCGAAGTGCCGGGCGTACGCGAGATGCGGCGCCACCTGACGGATTATGTCAAAGGGTTTCAGGGCGCCAGTGGGTATCGGGGCCGCTTGACAGCCGTCAACACGCTGGCCGAGATCCGCGTGATTTTGGATGAAATTTTGGAAACTGTTGCTGCAGCAAATTTAGCTATGGTGGTTTGAGACACTTTGGAAAACCGAATATTTATGTGGTGAGTTCAAAGTTCGGTTGTGTAGTATTGTTTGGATAATCCTTATTCGCTGGTATCAAGCAGGAGCACCTTGTGTATCAATTTCGAGTTTCACATAGTCTGTTAATTATTACTTTTATTTTAGGACTGAGTATATTGTTTACGGGGTGCAGCGTATCGGATCCTCATGAAGATATCAAGCAAGCGGATGCTGCCTGGAAACGAGGAGAAACGGCATTGGCCGGGTGGTATTACGAACAGGCTTTGCACCAATTGGAAAAAGAACATCCCAGCAGTACTGGGACTATGCAGGTTCGGGTACTTCTACGTTTAGGCTTAATTCACTTTCAGAAAAAAGAATTTTCTTCTGCAGAAGAGTCATATCAAAAGGCAATGAACTTATGTGATCAGTATTGTCGCGGTCCCTTGTTAAGTATCAAAGGGGTAGTCTACCAAAATTATGCGGATTTTTTGATTAGACGAGGGCAGAATAGAGATTATGCTAATGCGGACAAGCTCTTATCCAAGGCCATGAATTTTGAAAAGACTTTTTATAACAATGAGCAAGGAAATAGGCCGGATGGCACTATATTGCATTTTGGTTCCTTGTTGAGGTTGGCCAAGTTGCGAATGGCACAGGGGCGATATTTGGAGGCAGAAGTACTTTTTCGGGAAAATATTTCATTTGTTGAAAAGTATTTGAATGACAACCCGATGTTTTTGGAATGTGTTCTATCTGATTATGTAATTGTTTTAACGAAGTTGAATAAGAAAAGTGAAGCCCGAGCAGTAATGCTTCGGGCTGAGAAGGTTAAACAAATTAGCGAGCTTGAATGGGAAAAGCAGGCTGAGTTTTTTAGAGGGTTGATTTAGTCGTCCATTTGGCTTTTGGAAAAATCACGCATGACCTCCCAGAGCGTATAAAAAGCGCCTCTGGTTAGAATGAGAATAGAGAAGATTGAGAGATCTGAAAGGTATTATTACTGAAATATATGGAAAGAATCAGATTGATTTTGAAAAAAAACTGGATTAAGAAGATACTTGTGTGTCTTATTTTGTTTCCGACTGTTCTGGCATTGCTTAATTTTATTCGATGGCAAGCGGAACCAGGTACGGTGTATTCATCCAACTACCGTTGGGGAATGAAATACTATAGGCAAGGAGATATAAAAACCGCTTTATCCTATGTGGAAACAGCGGCAGAGCAGGTTGCCCATGTGGCGCCGAATACGCCGGATCATACGCAGATTCTCTTTGATTTATGCCTGATTAGTTTGGATCTTGGAGAGTATCAACAGGCAGAGAAAAGCTGCCAAAAAACGCTTTCGATTTCTAAAACGCTTTATGGCAGCGATAGTTTGGAAGTGAAACAAATAGAATCTTTAAGAAGAAGAATTAAACTGAGACAACATACGCTTGAGAACCCGAATTAAGCATTAGTGCTTTTTCGGAGGGTTATTGGGTTTCTTTCCTTGGTGCTGAATTGGTTTTTCAATGACTCCTGTAGCTGTTGACTCCACCAAATTAAATCCTTGAGGCCCTTTTACTAACTGTCCTATAGCTTTATTGAGGAGAGAGCCGAATAAGAACTGGCCAGCCCCAACATGGTTGGGGTAGCGAGCTTCCAGCGAGATTTCTTCCGGGGACATGTCTGGAGCGTATTTGGGTTTTGGCACCGATTTGTCGACTAAGCCTCGAGTATCATTTAAGCTGTTATGCAGCCCATAAAGCAGTTCGTTGGCTGTTTTTCTGAGGCCAAGCTGCCAGGCGGCAAAATCCAAATTAGAGCCGAATTTTTTCTTCAACTCATCATCTTGAAACCAGCTTATTTTTTCCGAACGTTCCTTTGCGTTTTGTAAATTGCGCTCTTGTTCCCGATGATAAGATTGAGATGGTGTATTCATATACTGGTATAAAGCATCGCTTTCATTTCGAGGTCTTGAACCTGGGAAGTTACCGTCAGGAGAATATGCGATCTCAGCAATAGGCTTGGCTAATGAAGGCGTGTCGATTTCTTCGGAGACAAGCTGTCGGATACGTGAAGGAGTAAAGCGTGTATCTGTTTCGTAGAAGTGCCCCAGGTCTTTTGTAAACAGTTCAACCCTGCGTGCTTTGGGGATTTCCACGTCCAGGTGTCGGAAGGTGTTTTTGGTGGGATGATCCGGGTCGTTCTCAAGCGCTTGCACAAACTCGTTGCGTGCCAAAAGATCGATCATTTGGCCTCTTTGAGTGTCAATCTGGTCCCGGTGTAGCAGATCTGGCCTGGAATACTTGTCGATATCCAGTGCATGAAAAAGCTGTTTCATGCCGTGTTCTGGAATCGGCTTGCCTTGTTGTGCTTCATCCAGCAAGCTAATTCTGCCTGCATCTGGGTCATCCAGAACGGCAAATCGACGGACCGTCTCGCTCAGTTCAGGCAGAGGTTGCGTGATGTCCCAGTTTTTTCGAGGCTCTGGAACAGTTGGCGTAATAAATATCGGTAATGAGTGTCTTTCTTCTGTCTCGTCCTTTTTGCGTCCTATTGGCATCGCGGTTTCTCCTTTAATGTTAAAGCTGTAAAAAGTGTGTTGATCAGCACTTCTTACGTGAGGAGAAGCCCGCCAATGCATTGCACGTTGGGCGGCCAAACCGATCAAAAATAACCTATGCCTATCTTAGCCGATTTTGCGATGAAGCCATAGAGATCAAAGTTTATGATTTTTCTCAGGCTCTTAATTTCACCAACGTTGGGATTGTTTGTTTCCAGGAACCGTCGTTTAACTTTATCTATCGCTATGGTGTCATTGCAACGGATTGACTGGAGTTATTGTATTGTTTGGCTTCATCCATTGCCGTATCTGCTTGTAGCAGACCTAATCCAGCTTCAACCGGGTTCAGTTCGGGATTGGTCAGTGCCGTTTTTTGTAGAATGGCAGCGACATCTGAAAACGTTAAATTCGGATTCTCCGCGAGCA
The DNA here is from genome assembly GCA_964643815.1 of uncultured Vampirovibrionales bacterium. Taxonomy (GTDB): domain Bacteria; phylum Cyanobacteriota; class Vampirovibrionia; order Vampirovibrionales; family Vampirovibrionaceae; genus CAZXUP01. The sequence continues at coordinate 17,970 of CAZXUP010000003.1, read as the reverse complement.
TTTTCGCAACAACGGCCGAGACGCGTGGCGTGGCATAAGAAGTGCCTTCCAGCTTGCCGATGTCTTTTGAAAAGTAGAAGCCATCCGCGGCAATGAGCGGATAAAATTGTGTGGTTCCGTGTGCAGAAAATGATGTGGTCTGATAGGCGGAAGCGTTATCTAAAATGCCAACCGCTGCCACCGAAATCACAAAACGACTCATCGCCAAAAAATTGTAAGCGCCATGCCCAGCCAGTGTGTAGCCTTCGTTTTGAGAATTGCGAATGCGTTCCTGTCCGTTACCTGCCGAAACGATGATGATATATCCTTTTTGCGAGGCTATTTCGGTGATTTGCCGATAGCGATTCAAGGCGTTCTGAATATCCGGATGGGTTGCAACCAGTTCGTCAACATAACTGAAAATAGCTTGTGTTTGCTCTGTCAAAGTCGCGTCATCTGCAATGCCGATGGTTTGGCGTGCATTTTGTTGAAAAGCGTTATCCGTATTGTAACGCTCAAAAAAGCCGAGATAGTTGTTTAAGGCGCTTGTGCTGTAAGACAGGTTAATGACACGCGTTGCCTGATTCTGGATCCGTTGTTCCAGCAGATTACTGACTTCGTTGATGCTGTCGCTGACGTTGTAAACGATGTACTCTTCAGCGGTTTCTGGAGTTGTTCGCAGTTGGTTGAATACTTCGAGGAATCGGATCTTGCCGGGCTGAATACCCTGTTGTATCAGAATCTCCTGAACAGCCTGATTATGGATGGCATCCTGAAATTCGATTTGAATAACCGCGGGTAGTTGCTTTTTATCGCGTTGCGAGATGAGCGCATGTTTCAACGCTCCGGCATCCATGCCTGTCTGATATTTTGTCTTTGCCTGCTGCGGCAGGCGATTTGAGCTTATGTCAGTACGACGACTCATCTACCTTTACCTTCCATCCCAATTCATACCGAAGAAAAATCCCGAAAAACAGTCAAGGCATCTGCCTGGACTTACTCCAACTTCACGACTCCATCCACAGACAAGAATAAGACTGGTCTTAAACCGAGTCTATATAAATAAAAAAATTGAATGACAGGATCTTTCTCTGAAGGCAGAGAAGGTTAAGTTTTATTTACAAACGGAACGGCTGCAAGCAGTCTGGATGGGAAGGTCTCAATGGATAACTGGGTAGGGCGGGTCTATGAAACATGGCATCTTACCCCAAACATCAACGTGCAAGTTCCCCCACCTGTAGGATATCGGATTTTGGCGCGCGATCTATGCTGAGGGGGAGCACACCCGACGGCCTGAGAACATTAATTGCGCGCTTATTTATGAAAAACCCGTCTAAAGCTTGGCTTGCCCTGGCTCTGAGTGTCTGGATGACCTCGGAGAGTTTGGCGTTGCCGTTTGTGATGGGTAACCAGCCTGTCAACACAACTGACAAGACCGATTGGTACACGCTAAAGGCCAATGGGCATTCGGTGGGTGAGGTGGAAATCCGCCAGTACCAACCGGCGCATGGCGAAGCGGTTACCGAGATCAGCAATATCAATCGTTTCAAGCGGGATGGCAACCCGTTTGAGGTGAGCGCCACCACGCGTTTTGTGGAAAACCCGGCGGACGGCAAGCCGTTGAATTTCACGTATCAATACCAGTTGGGCAATCAAGAACTGGTTGCGGCCAACGGCGAGTTGAGGGGGGATCGGCTGGATGTGCGTATGCTGCGCAACAGCGAGGCGGTTGAGGCGCAGGCCCCGGTTAGCCAGGAGCAGTTTGTGTTTCCGGGCGGTCCGGCTATTCAAAAAGTGTATCGCGATCATATCAACGATACGCCGGGAAGTCGGTTCCAGTTTCAGACGATTAACCTGGGGGTGACGCCGCAGGTGGTGGAAACCGAAGCCACGCTGATGGGACAAGAATTGCTGGCGCTGGCCGATGGGAGTGAAAAGCAACTGAGCAAGTTTGAATTGAAAAATCCATCCAACCATGCCAGCACGATGTACGAATGGCGGGACGCCCAAGGCAAGCTTTACAAGGCGCAATCGGTGCATGATGGGACGGAGATGGTGTACACGGCCCAACGAGAAGTGCGCGGCGCCGATTTTGACAGTCTGGATCTGGTGACTGCCTCGGCGGTCATTACCAATGCCATTCCGCAGCCGCGCGCAACCACCGAGGCGCTCTATCGCATCGCGCCATTGACGGGACATACTGTCGATGTGGCTTCGAATTTTCCAGAAAGCACCATGCAGCGTATTGTGGAAGCTTCAACGGCTGGCGCGAAACCGTCGGATGCGAACACGCTGTATCTGAAAGTGTCGCAGAAAGAGCCGGATGATGTGTCGGTGCCATATCCCATTCTGTACGATCGCAATTATCTGCAGAGCACCCCGTACCTGCAGGCAACGGATGCGGCGATTGAGCGAACGGCGATAGACGTGGTGGGTCCGGAGACGAGAGCGTATTACGCGGCGCGGAAGCTGCAACAATGGGTGTACCGAAATATCAGAACCAAGTCGCTGTCGTTGGGTTTTGCATCGGCCAAAGAAACACTGTTGAGCCGCGAAGGGGATTGTACCGAGCATGCCGTGTTGTTGGCGGCGCTCGCGCGGTCGGTCGGTATCCCGTCGCGTGTGGCGGTCGGATTAATTTACCTGCCGCAGGCCGATCAGAATCTGGGCCGGTTTGTGTATCACATGTGGACGGAAGTGTATATTGGCGGACGGGATCGCGGTGAGTGGATACCGCTGGATGCAACCAATCCCGAACCTGTGGTGGACGCCACGCACATCAAAATGTTGGATAGCCCGCTCAATGACGAAAACGATTTGATGCAGCTGACGCAGCGGGCTTCAGGTGTGATGGGTCATATTCGCATCGATACGTTAAAAGCCTTGTCGCCGACGCAAAGTATTTTATCGGTGGGCAAGCAGCCGGGCGTGTTAAATGTTGAGCTTCCCAAAATCGATTTGGAACAGATGGACATTCGCCTGCTGTCCAAAAAATCGATCAAGCATTACCGGGTGAAGCTGCCGCCGGAAACATTCTCGATGGATTCGGCGGATGGTTTGTTTACTTATGGTGTGGAGCAGCTTTCCAAAGATAATTACGCGGGCGCGGTGGATGCGTTCAAAAAAGCGATGGCGAAACTGCGTCGCCCGGTTGAATTTTATCGGATGGGTGAGCAACTGGCTTCGATTGAAATGTATGGTCTGGCGCGTCAGGCGTTTGAACGCGCGCGACAGTCGGATAGCGCGTTTGGGGCGTTGACGGAAAGCTGGCTGAATGCATACCTGCCGGATGAAACATTGTCCGAATCGCTCAACCGCGAATTTATGCATGCGCTGAATCTGCAAATCGACAAGCAAAACACGATGGGCGCAGCGACTGTTTTGCAACGACTTGCCGCGCAGGCGCCACGCTTTGCGCCCGCATACGTGCATCTGGGACAAGTTAGTTCGGGCGCGGATGCGATTGAAGCGATGAACGCCGCGATTGCGATTGCACCCAATGATTTCAAAACGCATGAAGGCTTGGGTGATGCACTGCTGGAACAACGCCGCTATGGCGATGCGGTGAACGCATATCGTCGCGCTGTCGATGTGTTGACAGCGCAATCGTTTGCGCAGGGCAAAGCCTGGCTGGATGATTTGAACGGCAAGATGAAAGTTGCCAATGGTGCGGCGCTGCTGGCGAAAAATAAGCACAGCGCGGCTGGATCCCTGGAAATGGCCAAGGGATTGCTTTTGCAAGGACGTGTGGATGAAGCGAAAAGCGCGGTTCAAAATGCCTTGCGTGTTCAACCCGGTTTAACCGAGGCCCGGGTGTTGCGATTTGAAATTGCATTGCGCGCTTCCGATTGGGATACGCTGTCGCAGCACAAGGCGGAGATGGTTGCCGCATCGGGCGGTTCGGCTACGGCGGCCCGGTTGTTGGGGCGGTATTATATTCGCACGCGGCAATACCCGGAAGCGCTTGCGTTGCTTCAAAAAACGACGGTGGCGTTACCGGGCAACCCGGATGGTTATATGGCGCTTTCGCAAGTGTATGAACGCATGGCGCAACAGAAAGAAAATACCGCCTCCAGCGGAAAGCAAACGACTGATACAACCGGTTTGCATCGGCAAGCAGAAACGGCTTTGCAGAGAGGCTTGTCTCGCATGACAAACGCGTGGGATCAACAGGTGCTTTCTCTCAAGCTGGCAGAATTGTTGCTGGAGCACGGCAAGGCGAGCGAAGCGTTGCCGTTGGCGGAACGTGTTCTGGCGTTGAACCCGACCAACAGCCGGGGATACTTGTTTAAAGGGCAGGCGCTGCTGCACCGGGGAGATTTCGCCGCCGCGCGTGAAACGCTTGAAGTGGCCCGGTTTCTGAATCCCAATGATGTGGATGTGCTGACGCAGTCGGGTCATGTGGCGATGGAAGAAGGACGTGAATCGTTGGGCCTGGATTACTATCAGAAAGCCTACAAGGCCGATGCTGGCCATATCGAAGCCGCTCTGGCTTTGCGCAACGCCATGATCCGCTTGAATACCCCGGGCAAAAAACCGCCTGCCTACTGGGATTTGAGCGATGACGAGAAGGATTACCTGATTCAACTGTGCTATCTGCGTTCGCATATGATTGAGCACTACACCGATACCTTCCGCCAGTTGGTGGGTATTTATCGAACATCGGTTGCGGATAAGCCTTACTTTTCAATAAGCGTGCTGGATTCGTTTCGTCAGGCCAGACCGCTTCTGGATAGAGAGTATAACTACAAGCTGTCTTACTATCATTGGCTTAACAGCCAACATGTGCCGGCTCGCTTCCAAAAGCTTCAGTATGCCGTCAAGGGGCTGGTGTTGGCTGATATGAAAGGGACCGCATTTATGCTGGAGACGTTGCGGTATCGCAGCGACAATGACGCGAAGAGGGATGCTCTGTTATACGCGGAGGTCAAGAAGGGGCAAGCGGAAGCTTCGAACCTAACCCTGCGGGAATTTGCCGCCTTGACGTTTGTATTCCCCATATCGTCACTGGATGAAGCGCTTGCCGAGTCTAAAGCGAGCCGGACAGCGGCCTTGGCGGCAGAGCAAAAGACCTTGGCTGAGGAGCTTGAGATGTTGACGTTCCGACAGCAGGAAAAACAGAAAAAAGAAGCGGCGGAAAAAGAAGAAAAAAAGCAAAAGGCGGGAGCGGCGCAACCCGGGCAGAAGCCTGCTGCAAACACGCCGACGCAAAAAGCCCAGATGCCTGCCCGATAGGCAGTCATGCAAAGACCAGCTAACCCAACGCCTGTTTCAGGCGGTTGGCGGTATCCGTGGCTAATGTCAGCAAGGCATGCGCCATGAGCGTATCGGGGTGTGTTTCGTCCTTCCAGGGCTTCCAGGCGCATTTCTCATAGACGAATGAAAGCGGTGTTTCGGGGTATTGGGCGCAGATGTCGGGGCGCTTGTCGGTGCCGTAAATCGTGCAGCGGTTGTCCTCCCCAATATACGGGCAATGATAAAAGAAAACGCGCTCTGTCGGGTCGTTTTCGCTTTCGCTGGCCGCTTCGCTCAACACGGCGGCTACCACGTCCGGGGCTTTTGCCTGGGCAACCTCTCGGGATGCATAGGGCAGAAAGACGCTGGTAAACTGCCGGGCGAAATCGTCACCGGCTTCGGCATGGGCCAGCAGTTCCGGGTAAGAACGCTCTGAGCTGGCCAGACGGCAGCACATGCCGCACATGTGGCAGCTAAACGTGTTTTTATAGGCTTCAATCCCTTCCAGCCGGGACAAGATCTCCCGGCCCAGGTCGTTTTCAATCAAATCCAGGGCGGCCCGCTGCCACCCTTTATAGCCGCAATTTGTATGCAGAGGCGTCAATAGGCTATCTGGAGAGGGAATGCCGCATTCTGGACACGAGAAGCGCTGCTGCAATGCCGTGATTCGCTCCTCCAGGAGAGCTTGGGCCTGCCGGAGGATTGCTCCGTATTGTTGTTTTGTCTCGGCGAATGAAAGATAATGGGGGCGCATCCTTCTATTGTAAGCGCTATTGTAAGCGAGATCTGCCCTCGAATGAGTTTGAAAGACCGTTTAACCAGCCTGCATTATCAACAGGGTTTAACCCCCCTCCTTTTGCCGTTGCTGCCGCTGGAATGGGGTTATCGCCTGGCGGTGAGCGCGCGTCTGTTGGCGTATCGGTGGGGCTGGCTGAAGCGTTATTGCCCGACAGTACCCGTAATCAGCATCGGCAATCTGACAACCGGCGGTACCGGCAAAACCCCGGTGGTGATTGAAATCGCCCGAGGCCTGGTGAAGGTGGGCAAGACCGTGGTGATTCTATCCCGCGGTTACGGTGCGCCGGAGCCGTTACCGTATGCTCGGGCGCTCGATCCCAAGCATGGTGATGAAGCCTACCTGATGCAGCAACAGGTGCCGGAGGCCATTGTGATTGTGGGTCGGGACCGTGTGCATACCCTGCAAAAGGCCGTCAAAGACTACCGGCCCGATGTGGTGCTGCTGGACGATGGTTTTCAATACCTGCGCTTGCAGGCGGGGCTAAATATTTTGCTGATTGATGGCGGTCTGATGCTGGGCAATGGGCATTTGTTGCCCGTGGGACCATTGCGCGAGCCGGTGTCTCAAATTGCGCGTGCGGATTTGATCCTGATCACGAAAACCGTGACAACCGAAGCCTTGCAAACCGTAGAGCAATGGGCGAAGCGCTATGCGGTTAAGCTTCCGAAACTGCCGCTGCAGGTGCTTCCGGCCGGGTTTCGGGTGACGGGTTTGAAAGATTTTAATGAACGACCGGTGCAAGAGCTTGAAGCTTTGAGAACACGTCCGGTGATTGCGTTTTCCGCCATCGCGCAGCCCGGCCAGTTTGAAAAAGATCTGGAGCTGCAAGGTTTTCGCGTATTAAAGCATTTTCGTTTTGCGGATCATCATGTGTATACGCAAACGGATATGGACATGATGGTTGAGGTGTTGACTCATGTGGAGGCAGAGCAACCGTTGCTGATCACCACGCAAAAAGACTGGGTGAAAGCGCGAATATTGCTGCCGCCTGCATGGCAAGACGCCTTGTACAAGTTGGAAGTGGCTCCGGCGTTGGACGGGCAATGGTTCTATCACGAGTTTTTAACACAGATGCCGGAGTTGATGCGTGCGGGAGATGGCCATGTCCACAGCCGCTAGGCGTCGCATTTTGGTCATGCGCTATCGCTTTATCGGCGATACGTTGTTGACGGTGCCTTTTTTGCGCAATTTGCGAAAAGCGTATCCGGACGCGCAAATCGATCTGCTGGTGGCGCCCAATTCGGGCGAAGTGCTTCGTGACTGCCCATATATCGATGAATTGATCGTGTTTGATACGACACGCAAACATCGGTACGAAACTGGAGTGAATGAAAGAAAATCGTTCTGGTCGTATGTCAAATTGTTGCAAAACAAAAAGTATGACACTGCGTTTGTCTTGAAACGCTCGTTCTCGTCAGCCGCTTTGGCCTTGCTGGCGGGCATTCCCGAGCGCATAGGCTTTGATACCGAAGCGCGCGGTTTTTTGCTGACGAAAAAAGTGCCGTACAAAAAAGAGAGGCATGAAGTCGATTGCTTTCTGGATGTGTTAAAAGCGGCCAATGTGCCGGTGCATGATCGCCATCTCGAAAGCTGGTGGCGACCCGCCGAGGCGGAAATGGCTGCCAGCCGCCTGCCCGATCAGGCCAAAAAAAATATTGTGTTGCACCTCACCAGTTCGAACGTGGCGAAGCAGTGGCCGATTGCTTCTGCGCAGGTGTTGGCCGAATGGTTGTTGACGCATTCCGGTTGGCATGTGCATGGCCTGGGCGCGGCTTCAGATTCGCCGATTTATGAAGATCTGAAAACACGGTTGCCCCAAGCACTTCGGGAGCGTTTTCACATCCATTGCGGCCAATTCGATTTGTTAACCTCAATGGCGTTTTTGGATCGTATGGATTTGGTGGTGGGTGTTGATTGGGCTCAGCGTCGCCGCAGCTGGCGTCTTCATTCTGGCACACTGCACATGGCGTCTGCCGTGAAAACACCGGTGGTTGCGTTGTTTGGGCCAATGGATGAACGCAAGTGGGGGCCAATGGATGCCACGATTTTAACGGAGCCGGTTGCATGCAGGCCGTGCAACTTGGATACGCCGTGCCGGTTTGATTTTCAATGCATGACGCAGTTGCGTCCAGAGCGTGTGATGACGGTGTTGCAGGAAAAGTTGGAGGCGCATGCGGGACTCGTTTGAGCTACTGGAATGGCCGGGCTTATTTGAACACTTGCTGGCTGAATGCCTGACGCCGTATGGTGTGCGCCAGTGGGAGGCCGAACCGTTTCTGGATGACGTACAGGCGATTCAAACGCATCAGGCGGAAGTGGATGCGCTCAAAACATTGTTGCTTCGTTATGGCGATGTTACCAGTGAAACCACTATGCCCGATGTTGCTCCGGTGGTGATGCGCCTGGCTAAGAGCGGATTTTTAACACAGAACGATCTGCGTCATCTGATGCAGGTGTTGCATCTGGGTGGGCGTTTGTTGTTGCATTTTTCACGCAATTTAAAAAGCGAACCGCAGTTGGACCTATTGCGTCCATTGCTGGATGAAGCGGTTATTCCGCAAGCGGTGTTGGATCATCTGTCAATATTTATCGAGCCGGATGGCGAGCTAAAAGATACGGCTAGCCCACAATTGGCCGGTCTCCGGGCGAAGCTGCGCCATCAAAAGCAGGCGTTGCAACAAAAGATACAAGGCATTCTGCATCACCCGGAGTATGCGTCCATGTTGCAAAGCGCCACCGTTACCGAGCGTGAAGGCCGCGCAGTGTTTCCGGTCAAAGTTGAGCAGAAGAACAAGTTGCCCGGTGTCATTCATGGGGCCTCGGCCAGCGGTGCGACGGTGTTTATGGAGCCGCAGGCGCTGGTGGATATCAACAACGCATTGCAAGGTGTTCAGGCCGAACTGCAAAAAGAGATTGAGCGAATTTTAAAAGAAATCTCCGTTTACCTGCATGATCATTGGGAAGCGCTTGATGTTTTTCTGAATGCGCTCGGATGTCTGGACCGACGTCTGGCGGCAGCTCGGCTGAGCCGTCTGCTGGATGCCAACCCGGTTGAACTGGCGCACGAAAACCAGATGATCGATTTGAAAAAAGCGCGGCATCCGTTGTTGGTGTTAAACACTCGGAAAAATACAGATGCCAGAAATGGGGACAAGACAATCATTGCCAACGATATCCGGCTTGGTGTGGATGGCGTGCGGACGCTGGTGATTACCGGTCCCAACACGGGCGGGAAAACCGTGTTGCTGAAAATGATTGGCCTGTTTGCAGTCATGCTTCGCGCGGGCTTGCATCTGCCCGTATCTGAAAACTCCAGCATGTCTTATTTCGATCGCGTGCTCGCGGATATCGGTGATCAGCAAAGCATCGCGCAAAGCCTCTCCACGTTTTCCGCCCATATGGAACGCCTCAAAACATTCCTGGCGGATGAAACGGATTTGTCTCGCGGTTTGGTGTTGATTGACGAAATCGTGGCGGGCACCGATCCGGCGGAAGGCGCGGCGCTGGCGAAAGCCATTCTGGATGAGTTGTACCGCAAGGGTGCAATGACGGTAGTGACCACGCACCTGGGCGAACTTAAGCTGGACGCGCATCAACACGAAGGCTTTATGAACGCCAGTGTGGAATTTGATCCGGAAACGCTCAGCCCGACGTATCGTCTGATGTTGGGTGTGCCGGGTGCGAGCAACGCGATCATTATCGCGCAGAAACTGGGATTGAAGGAAAGCGTGATTCAGCGGGCACGGGCCGCGCTCAGCGCACCGATGCGCGAATCCGCCGAGTTGCTGCAGGAGCTTGAACTCAATAACCGACGGTTGGAAGAAGAGTTGCAAAGCGCCCGGTCATTTCGAATAGAGGCGCAAGAGGTTTACGAAAAAGTGGAGCTGGAGCGCCAAAAGCTGGAAACTGAGAAGCGACAAGCGCTGAAGCAGTTTCAAACCAGCCTGAAGGGACGGATTCATGAGCTGGAGGAGCAGGTCAAGATTATCCGAAAAGAGCTTCATCAGAATGAAGCGCCGGATGTAGACCAGTTGGCGCGCCGCATCAAACATGCCGGTAGCCGGGCCGATCAGATTTTTGGTGAAACGCGCGACGGGATTGGCGTCAGCAATCAACTGACCATGGCCGATCTCAAAATAGGCGACACGGTCTTTAGCCGGGATTTGGAGTTGACGGGTGAGATTACGGCGCTGGATCCGCAATCGAATACGGTGACGTTGCAAGCGGGGATTCTGCGGGTGACAGCCCCGGTTTCGGATCTGCAAAAGCCTTATATTGCCAAGCCGCGAGCCAAGCAGCCACCCAAGCCAAAATCGCTTGACCGCGCGCGTAAGGTGAGTGAAGGCGAGTCGGTTCTGGATGAGCCGCTGGATCCGGGTTTGAGTTGTGATGTCCGTGGACAGCGGGCGGATGAAGCTTTGCGGAGTGTCGAGAAGTTTTTGGACGATGCGGTGATGTCCGGTTATCAAGCGGTGGCCATTATTCATGGCATGGGCACCGGTGCGCTGAAAAAGGAAATTCGTGGCTATTTAAGCGGATCGGGGTATGTCAAACGGTTTTATCCGGCGCAAGCCACCCAGGGTGGAGATGGCAAGACCATTATCGAGTTGTCCGGTTAGAGGGTTCTCTTTAAAGCAGGTGACGATCTCGGCTATAATAATGTTTAAACCCCGATAGGTTTGGGTATTTTGGCTGAAATGAGATGTGATGGAAAATAACACTGAAATCGCCAAACCGACCAACCCCGGCTATTTTGCCCGGTGGTACGATTTGGATATTCAGCTGAGCGAGCTGGTTCATTCGCTGGAAACGCTTACCGAAGAGAGCCAGATGCTGTTTGCGTTTCTGCTGACTTTTTTCAGTGATGAAATCGTGCGGATCAAAGGGCGTCTCTTCTTCAAGGAAATGGAATGGGACAAGCTGGTGGGGATTTATAAATCCAAAAGCGGCCGCCGCTGGTATGATCGACAGGAAGTCCTGCACAAGGCTTTCAACAAGTTGTATTCGCTCAACGAAGATGACAAAGCCGCCATTGCGCGCGAGTTGTTCATTCCCAGCCGCATTGTGAAAAAATACGAAGAGCATTGCCAGGGCCACAAGCGTCAACCGGATATGGAAACGGTTTTTGCCATTGTCGCCACCAGCTTTAAAGAGGGTACGGACGAAGCGCAATCCCGCTATCAGGCTTTTGATTGACAGGATGGCTAAGCCGGTTGCAAGTTGTCTCGTAAAACCACTTCTGCAGGTTCGGACAACTCCAAATGCAGTTGCTTCATTGTTTTGCTTAAAATTGGATGCTGAAAGTCAGGCGCCAGTGCCAGCATGGGTACCAACATAAAGGCGCGCTCGTGCAGGCGCGGATGTGGAATAGTGAGTTCTGGCGTGTCTACAATCTCGTCACCGTAGAATAAAATATCCATATCCAGCGTGCGCGAGCGATAACCACTCTCTGCGCTCCACTCCGGCAAGCGCTCCCGCCCCAAACGACGTTCGATATCCAGGCAAACTTCCAGCAATGCTTGTGGTTCGAGTCTGGTTTCGATAGTGATAGCCGCATTGATAAACCAAGCGGCTTCCTCTGCTTCTTCGGCCATCTGAAACGGTGCCGTTTCATACAGACTGGACGTTGCCTGAACCGCAACATCCGGATGGGCATTCAAAAGAGCAACAGCGGTTCGGATATTTTCGTGCCGGTTGCCCAAATTGCTGCCGAGTGCAAGATAGGCTTTCATGAAACCGGCTCTAAAACGGGTGCGCTTGTTGATTCAGAAGCTGTTTGAAATGCCTCAGCCACCATCTCGCCGGTCAGCGAAAACGGCAGCGGTTCGGTAATTTTGACGTGAACGAGTTTACCCACCAGCGCATCTTCGGTGTAAGGCGCATCAAAATTGACGACCTTGTTGGTGCGGGTGCGACCTGTCAGGCGGTTGGCGTTGCGCTTGGAGGTTCCTTCCACCAGCACTTCCACGGTTTGGTTTGCGTACTCCAGGTTCTTTTTGAATGATTGCGCGCCGATGGCTTCGTTCAAAATCTGCAAGCGCTCTTGTTTGATTTCATCTGGAATTTCTTCGCCGCGTTGTTCCCAAAGTGCGGCAGGGGTTTGTTTTCTGGGCGAATAAGCCGCCGTGTTGGCACTGTGAATATCTGCCAGTGCGACGGATTCAACCGTATTTTGAAACTGCTCGTCCGTTTCGCCCGGAAACCCAACGATGTAATCGCCGGTCACTGCGGCGTTCGGAATGCGGTCATAAATTTTGGTCACCAGATCGTAATATTGCCGCGATGTATAACCACGCCGCATCCGCTCCAAAATTTCGTCATCGCCCGCCTGCATGGGGATGTGAATGTATTCCATCAGCTTGGGTAGTTCGGCCACGGCGTCGATGATGCGATCGTTCAAATCCAGTGGATGGCTGGTCATAAACCGGATGCGCTCGATACCGTTGATTTCGGACAGCTCGTAAAACAGATCGGCCAAATCGTATTTTTGATCCGTGAAATCCTTGCCGTACGAATCCACGGTTTGGCCCAGTAGCGTGATTTCCTTGAAGCCATGTGCGGCGAGGTTCAACACTTCGCGGATGATCGATTCCGGCGCGCGGCTGATCTGACGTCCGCGTGTGTAAGGCACCACGCAATAGGTGCAGAAATAATCGCAGCCTTCAATAATGGTTACCCAGGCCGAAATATCGCTTTCGCGCACCGGGGTGATGTCGGTCAGATAATCGTACGTGCTGCGCGGCTTCTGACGATCGGCGGCCAACACGTGCTGTTCGCCCGCAAAAGCCTTGCTCACCAGTTGCGGCAGTTCATGAATGTTTTGCGTCCCAAACACGATATCGACATAGGGGGCGCGTTTGAAAATCTGCTCTTTGGTTTGCTGGGCCACACAGCCGGCCATGGCGATTTTGATGTGCGGGTTTTTGGCCTTCATCTTGCCCCAGCGACCCAGGTAGCTAAAGGCCTTGTCTTCAGCCGAACCGCGAATCTGACAGGTGTTGACAATCAGCAGGTCCGCGATATTTTTGTCCGAAACCGGCTCAAATCCCTCCTTGGCCAGCAACCCAAGCATCACTTCGCTGTCATTGAAGTTCATCTGACAGCCCAGGGTTTCGATAAACACTTTGCGGGGCGGGTTTGGCATTGCTCTGGCTTGAACCACGATTGTAAGGGTAGTGTTATGACTATAGCAAGACGGTATCAAAAAATGAGGCTCTCCTCAAGCGGACAAGCCGTCTATGCCAAACTCGAGCCAAGCGCCGAACAGGCTAAATCTTGAGGTATTTATGCGTGGAAACCGCTGCGCCGCCGCTGCCCACGACAATGCCCATCAGAATCAGGATGATAAACACCACGCCCAGGCTGTAGTTACTGGTGGAAAACTGAAAATAGGTGAATAGCTGGTTGATGTAATGCTCCACCACGCTGAGCGGCACATAGGCGATAAACGCCCCAGCCAAGCCGTAAGCGGCTCCTTGCAGCAGAAACGGCAGCCGGATATACCAGTTGCCCACGCCCATCATCCGCATAATCTCGATTTCACGCCCCCGTGCCTGAATCAGCAGGTGAATGGTGTTGCTGATGATGAAAAACGTGAGGGTTCCCAAAAAGATGCTGACGGCCAGTCCGACAACAGACGTGATGCGTGAGACGCCCTGCAGCTTCTCCAGCACGCTCTTGGCATACCGAACCTCCTCCACCCCGCTCATCGAGCGCAGGCGGTCCACGGTGGGCTGAATCTCGCTCTGGTCTTTCACTTGTACATGCAGGGTGTTGGGCAGCGGGTTGCGGATGTCCGGCACTTGATAATGCTGCTTCATGTCCGTCCAGGCCTGCTCTTTGGTGATCAACTCGATGCCCTTGACGGTGGACAACTGCATAATGGCGCCCTGCATCCGGTTGACGTCCACGTCTTCTTTCAGATAGACGGAGACCTTTAGAGCCGAGCCGATATTCTGCACGAAAAGCTGGGTTTCAAGCACGAAGGCCGATAAGGTCCCGAAAATGCTGAGAATGGAGGCCATCGTCACCACGATAATCAGGTTCATCCAGCCCGTGCGTTTCATGCCACCCCAGGTTTCCTGCATCACCCGGCCGGTAATGCGCAACTCGGTGGCTACGTTATCCATAAACGGGGCGCTCATGAAGTTATCCTCTTGGCGAAGCTGGTCATTCGTAGGCTCCCTGGTAGACATCGCGCACCATCTCGCCGGATTGCATCGTGATGACGCGCTTGCGCATCTGGTTCACAATCTGGTTGTTGTGCGTGGAAATCAAAATAGTAGTGCCGCGCTGGTTAATCTGCTCCAGCAGGTTCATGATATCCAGCGAGGTGGTGGGGTCGAGGTTTCCGGTTGGCTCATCGGCAATCACCAGAGAAGGACCATTCACAATCGCCCGGGCAATGCCCACGCGCTGCTGTTCGCCACCCGAAAGCTCCTCGGGACGGGCGTCTACCTTGTCAATCAGGCCAACCACTTTCAATGCGCCCAGCACCCGCTTTCGGATTTCGGTGGGGCCGACGCCCAGCGCCCGAAGCACGTAGGCCACGTTGTCAAACGAAGTCTGGCCGGGCAAGAGCTTGAAATCCTGAAAGACGATGCCCATCCGGCGGCGAAGCCGGGGGACCTGGTCGGCTTGCAGGGTCGAGAGATCAACCCGCCCCACCAGCACGGCGCCCGAGGTGGTGGTTTCCTCGCGGTAAATCAGTTTCATAATGGACGACTTGCCGGCGCCCGAAGGCCCTACAAAGAAGACAAACTCACCCATTTCGATTTCGAAGTTCACGTCTCGCAGGGCATAGGTATTGCCATAGCGCTTGGTGACGTTCAGGAACTTAATCATGAATTGAACAGCCTCTCACAGCCCAAATCAGAGGGGACTCATCGCCTTATTATACACGTTTTAGATAGCGATGGATTTGTATAGTCTCACATAGTACTCAATCGCCATCCGATCCGAGTTGAAGTAGCTTTCGGAGGTGCGAATGGCCTGGCGAGTCAGTTCGGCCCAGCGCTTTTTGTTGTCGTAGTAGGTTGGAATGATCTCGTTCTCAAGAATACGCATCATGATTTCGTAGTCTTGCTTGTGGCGGTCTTCCACGTTCAAAAATTCCATCGCGTCCCCATCCTGCTCGTGGATGAGGTAGCCGTTGATGTTGTCGAAGGTGCCTTCAACCGCCCAGCCGTCGTAGATGGAGAAGTGAATCGAGCCGTTCATGTTGGCGGACATCCCTGATGTGCCGGACGCTTCCAGCGGACGAACGGGCGTGTTCAGCCAGACATCGGAGCCGCGCTTCAGCAGGCCGGACAACTCCAGCTCGTAGCCCGGATCGGTCAGGACGGCCAGATTGGGGATATGGCGCGCATGTTCCAAAACTTCGTTGAAGAGGTGGCGGCCCGTGGTATCGCTGGGATGGAACTTGCCCGCGTAAATCAACTGGATTTTTTTGGCATTAAACAGCTTCTGAATCCGCTCCAGGTCCTGCAAGATCAGCGTGGGGCGCTTGTATTCCGTAAAGCGTCGTGCCCATACAATCGTCAGCACATCCGGATCAAACTTTTTGCCGGTGTGTTTTTCCAGGTAGGCAAACAGCTCTTTTTTCATTTCCCGTTTGACATCCAGCAACATGCTGGCGGGCTGGTTGTCTTTGATGTCAGCAATCCGGTCGTCCTGCCAATACTCCAGGTTGGTGGCGTTGGTGATGGCGATAATCGGACAGCGGTTATCAACCCAGTGCCACATGTTGTTGGCAACCAGGCCGTGCAACTGGGAAACCCCGTTGGCCATCCGGCTCATGCGCAGCGCGGCAACCGTCAGCGAGAAGTCTTCGCCGCCCAGGCGAATGGCTTCCTGAAGCGGCAGGTTTCCAAAGAACCCGGCTTCGGCGAGTAGCTTGGCGTTATGGGTTTCGTTTCCGGCGGCAACCGGTGTATGGGTGGTAAAGACGGTGCTTTGGCGTACGCGCTCGAAGTCGCCATTCAGGTCTTCCAGCAGTTCGAACACGGCGGGCAAGGCGTGGCCTTCGTTCAGATGGATCAGATTGATGACTTCGTTAGCGGCTTTTAGTACTCGCATGCCGCCGATGCCCAGGATGATTTCCTGCGCGATGCGGATGTTCTGGTCGGCGTCATATAGCTTGTCGGTCAGTGTCCGGTGTTCCGGGCTGTTTTCCGGGATGTCCGTGGTCATAAAATAGATGGGTACGCTGCCGAAGGTTTCCGGTTCCAGGCGAAACGCCTTGATTTTGACCGGTTTGCCGAAGATGGGCACTTCCACGATGATGCCGGTATCGGTCAGGAAGGGGTATTCCCGTTTGACGTAGTGAATCTCGATGTTGCCGTCCTGTCCAATGCGCTGATCGCCGTAACCCAGTCCCCACAAGAGGCTGACGCCAACCATGGGCAGCTTTAAGTGTCCGGCTGAAAGCATATGGCTGCCGGACAGGAAGCCCAGTCCTCCAGAATAGGTGCGAAGGGACTGATCAACGGCAATTTCCATTGAGAAATAAGCGACTTTAGGTAACGACATGGGTTAAAAACGCTCCATTGGTATGGTTTAGGAGGGAGTTGGCCTGGAATATCCAGATGGGGAGGAGATGAAGGATAAACGAGTCAAGGATAAAGCCATGTTCCAGCACGAATACAACGAGAGAACCTATTCTATAGGCTCAAGAATTCTAGGCAAGTAATATTCGAAAAGAGGCTTTGGAGGCTGGCTTCTCGATGTTAAGAAATTGTAACAATCCATACGTCAGCGTGTTGCTAGTGTGTTGCCAACGTATTGAAGGTCAGGCGGAATCCGTTGCCCTCTCTCAGTGAGGGTGTTACGCTGTAGCGTGTTGAGAGCGTCTTTTGGATGGGACAAGCGGAGCGTGTCGGACGGAAGTATCTCGGTGGTCAAAACCAATCCATTGCTTGAAGGCATCGGCAAATATCATCTGTTGGTGTTTATCGGCTGCTGGCTCGGCGGTATCTTCGACGGCATGGATTCAACCCTGATGTCGGTGGCGATGCCGGTGGCCCTGGGAGAGTTGTTGGGGACAACCGACAAGACAACGGTCGGCCCGATTGCGTCCTACGTCACCAGTGTTTTTCTGTTCGGCTGGATGCTGGGCGGGGTTTTGTTCGGCATCATTGGCGACAAGCTGGGTCGGGTCAAATCCATGATTTTTTCGATTCTCCTCTATGCCATTTTTACGGGCTTGGCGGGGTTTAGCCAAAGCTGGGAACAGTTGGCTGCCTGTCGATTCTTGACAGGCTTGGGAATTGGTGGTGAGTTGGTCAGCATTTCCACGTTTTTAACCGAGGTTTGGCCCACGCGTTCCAGGGCCATTGCCATCGGGGTCCTGATTACCTCCTATCAGGCGGGTGTTTTTATTGCGGGTTCCATCAATACGCTGTTTCATGACTGGCGGATAGTCTTTTATATCGGTGCTTTGCCTGCGTTGCTGGTTATTTTTCTCCGGCTGGCGATGCGAGAATCCGACAAGTGGGTGGAAGCCCGGGAGAAGCAGCTGCAAACCCCCGGCGGACAGTCGCATTTTCGAGCCTTGTTTAGCCGAAAACATGCCAAAGGCCTGTTGGTTGGCGGTCTTATCTTCTGTGGCCTATTGATTGGCTACTGGGCCTCGCTATCTTGGATTCCAATGTGGATTCAATCCCTGTTGGGCAAGGGTGGAACGGGCAACGAGCGCGGCATTGCCACCATTTATCAGGGGATTGCGGCGGTGCTGGGCTGTAGCATGGCTGGCTTTTTCTCCGACTGGATTGGCCGCAGGGCGACGATTATCTTCTCGTATGTGGGTTGTTTTGCGGCTTCGGCCTTGCTATTCTTGACAAATCCGGTTTTTTCCCCGGTGATCTATTGGGAGTCGGCCTTGCTGGGGTATTTTATCGGTTTGGCCCAGGCAATCATGTATATTTATCTGCCCGAGCTGTTCCCCACCCTGGTTCGGG
>CAZXUP010000002.1:0-28268 GCA_964643815.1 uncultured Vampirovibrionales bacterium | reverse complement strand
CCAGTTCGGTCGAGGACACGTTGACGACGGTGGATGGCCGGCAAAGAACGTATCTGGCGGTCAAGTCCACGTATAAAGACGTGGGGGGCAATATCCAGGGGGTGTTGGGGTTGATTCGGGATATTACCGAGCGGAAGAAGATGGAAGAGGACTTGCGGGCGGCCAAAAATATGGCGGAAACGGCCAATCGCAAAAAGAGCAATTTTCTGACCAGCATGTCGCATGAATTGAGAACGCCATTGCACACGATTATTACCGGCTCCAATATTGCGTTGGATGGCATGCTGGGGCCTTTGGACGACAAGCTGAGAGAGTATTTTTCGCTCATTCATGCCAGCGGGCGGCACTTGTTGCAAATTATTGATGAATTGCTGGATGTTTCCAAGATAGAGGCCGGGAAATTCAAGCTGGTCTTTGACATGGTTCCGATTAGCGAGTTGTCCGAGCAGGCGGTTGCCCTGGTAGAGCCGTTGCTGTGTCAAAGAAAGCAAACCTTGCAAGTCATTATCGATCCGGATAGCCCCAGAAGCTTTCGGGGAGACTTTCTACGCCTGAAACAGGCATTGTGTAACCTGTTGTCCAATGCGCACAAGTTTTCATCCGAGGGCAGCCTGATTACGCTGCATTGCTATCCCAAAGGCGCACAGTACTGCTTTGCCGTGATGGATGAGGGGATTGGGATTCCCGAGGAGGACCTGGACAGGATACTGGAGCCTTTTGAACAAGGTCGGCAAGAGCACTCGAACTATATGAAAGGAACAGGCCTGGGGCTTTCTCTGGCCAAGAAGATCATCGAACTTCACAACGGGGTGCTCTCAATCCAGTCTACTCCTGGCGCAGGAAGCATATTTACCATTTCGATCCCGCTGGATTGGAGTACGGTACGGCAAGTTCCCTTCAAGCCGGAGTTCGAATTGTCTATATAAAAAATAGGACTAAAGTCCTATTGCTGTGTTTCGCATTCTGCCTCATCCTGATAAAGATGGAGAGATGAGACGCGTATAGTGACAGATGTGCGGAATAAGATCATAGGTGTCTCCACGCTGGGTAGTTTGATTCCTGGCGGCTTTTATAGTGTTCCGCCAATCAAGACGAGCAGGAAGGGGCCTGTTCCGGAAAGCACGGCCCGGCTGATCGGGGAGCGGGCATCCGGTCTTCGGTTGCCCGAGGTGTTTGGTTCGGAAGCGGATGTGGAGGCGGTTGGGTACGAATCTCTGTTACCGGCCTACTTTAAAAAGCCCCTGCCCAAAGATTTGCCCAAGGTTCGTATCGGCGGGCCGGATTGTAAGCAACCGTACAATGCTTCGGTTTTAAACTGTTCGGCCCTCAGCTTTGGCCCCTTGTCCAGAAACGCGATTCTGGCGCTGAACAAAGCCGCGTTTCTGGGAGGTTTTTTCCAGAACACGGGGGAGGCGGGCATCAGCACCTATCATTTTGGTACGGACGTGGATATGGGAGACCCCTCTTTCAACTTTGGTGCTTTTTTGGAGGATTTGGTCGATGGACGTTACCCGGAATCCAACCGGGCGGGTGATGTGGTTTGGCAGTTGGGAACCGGTTATTTTGGTTGTCGGGACGAGAACGGCGATTTCGATCCCGTTGCGTTTCAAAAGAAGGTGCGTATCCCAAACGTCAAAATGATCGAAGTGAAGCTTTCCCAGGGGGTAGAACCTTGTAAGATTTTGCCTGCTAAGGGCATGCTGCCTGCCATTGCCAATATGATGGGGATTCAAGACGCGGATGAGGCCGTGTTGAAAGACCGACACACGTGTTTTGCCACGCCCATCGAATTGCTGGATTTTATTCGGGAGCTACGCGAACGGAGTGACGGCAAGCCCATCGGCATTAAACTGGGAATCAGCCATCGTCATTATTTTCTGGCCATTTGCAAGGCCATGCTCAAAACAGGCATTGTGATGGACTTTATTACCATTGACGGCATGGAGGCGGGAACCGCGGCGGCCTCTAAAGGGGCTTCGGGTTTTACCGGCACGCCGCTCAATGACGCGATTGTCTTTGTGCACAACGCATTGGTGGGTTGCAACTTGCGGGATGCCATCAAGATTATCGTGTCCGGTCGTGTGTTTACGGAAAAAGACATGATCTCCAAGCTGGCCAGAGGCGCGGATGTGTGTTCGACGGCGCGGGGAATGTTGCTGTCAATCGGATGCGATCAGCAACTGGAATGCTATAAAGGAACCTGCCTGAAAGGCATTGCGACGCAGGACAGCCATTATGCCAATCTGCTGGATATTGATGGAACCGCCCAAAAAGCCTATCACTATCATGCCATTACCACGCAGGAGTTTTACGAACTGCTGGCCATTGCCGGGTTGGAGCATCCCAACGCGCTTCGGCCATGGCATGTGCAAAAGCGTGTGAGTGTGACAGAGGTTAAGCCGCTGGATGCCGTCTACGAATTGATTGCACCGGGCGCGTTTTTGCGATGGTTTGGCAAACTGCCCGCAGCCTATCGCGCGGATTGGAAACGGGCCTGCGCAAATATGCCTTTCTGACTACTGAACCGACAGCACCGCCACAATCGGATAGCCTTCAACATCCAGGCCCAGATAATGGGAGCGTTGGCTGATGCTGATGAGCGGATACGCGTTTTGGGTGGTTGTTCCGGCGTTCAGATCGATAGGGGTAAAACCGGCTTTTTGCAGTTTTTCAAGCCACATCTCGGCGGTTTCAAACTGCTCAACCCGAAGCTGATCGTGGGCCAGCACATCCTGGATTTCCCGGCCAAAGAAAATTCTCTTGACGGCATTTTTATCTTCCGTCGGCGCATCAATCGAATCAATGGCCTTAAAGGTTAATCCGTAATGGTGCCAGGCATTGTTGAAGCGGGTTTGCAAATCCGGGTTGATATAATCCGCATAGGGTTCGATGAGCGTAAACGCCAGCGGATTAAAGCTTTTAAGACGGGAGAACAATGTTTCGCGCAAGCTGACGGGTTGAATATGATGCAAGGCGAACGAGGCGTTGATGTAAATCCGGCTGCCTGTTTCTTCGACGGTTTGCCGGATTGTGGCCCAGTCGTTTTCATCCACGGCTTCAAAGGTTTTGTGGATGCCTTTAAAGGTGATGGGCGCCGGTGCTTGCGCATTCAATCCGCTAATGCGCTTCTCGGCCAATTCCAGGCTGTCTGCGGCAGGTTCAATGCCAATAATGGTAATCGGTCGTGCAAAATCGGTTTCCCGATGAATGGTTTCGAGCAGACTGATCATTTGCTGGCCGGTGCCGATGCCAATGTCCAAAATCGTCAGGCTTTGATTGGGGTGGTTTTGTTTGAGTTGGGAAACCAGAACCTGGTTGGCGATTTCCTGTGCGGCTTTCACAACCGGAAACTTTTCGGCCATGAAATTGAACATTTTGATTTGCTGCCCCTCATCGCCTTGCAAATAGAGGTTCTGGCTTTCAACGGAAGGTTCCGAAACCCTTTTGGCAAGCGCGTTTACAAAAAAGGCCTGCTGGATGGCGGCGGCGGAATCCCGATTGGATGCGGTGGCGTTTAATTGTTGTAACAGCGCTTTGGCGTGTTGCAGGTTCCCCTTCTGCACGTTTTCCACCACGGTTTTTACGTCATCGTACTCCCTGGGGTGAATTGTTTTGGAAATCGTCTGCACAAAATCATCCTCCTCTCCCATTCATCATACAGCGAACTATTTGAATCGTTGAGTTCGATTCGAGAGAGGGTGCTCTACTGTGTTCAGAGGAAAAAATGATGTTCTTTGAGAAAGCTTATTGATAAATATTCTCAATAGGCTATACTGGCAATTGATAATAATTCTCAATAGGCTATTCTTCGAATTGTCTTTTGGATATCAGTGTGGCTGTGCATGCGGCGGCCGCGGCTTTTTTATGACATTGAACACGAAAGAGGAACAAACAGATGGCAAGTGATACGATTGCGATTCTATGGGGTTCTGAAACCGGCAATGCCCAGGGTGTGGCGGATATGGCTGAAGTGAAACTGAAGGCGCAGGGCTTTCAGGCTCAGTCGATTGATATGGCCGATATCAAACTGGCGCAGTTGGCAAACTACAGCCGGGTCTTGATTGTCACCAGCACCTGGGGCGATGGGGACCCGCCGTCCAACGCCTACGATCTGCTGGGTGAGTTGCAAACCCAGAAAGTCGATCTCAGCGGCGTCTCTTTTAGTGTCTGTGCATTGGGCGATACGTCGTACCCGGCCTTTTGCAAGTGCGGCAAGGACTTTGACGAAGCGTTGGAAAGCCAGGGCGCAAAGCGTGTTTTTCCGATGCAGGAATGCGATTGGGAGTATGACGCGGCTTCCGATCAGTGGCTGCAGGGGGTTATCAATGCACTGGGTCTGCAACAGCCCATTAGCGCTTAATGAAGGATGAAGAGAGTGAGGAAGGGGATGACAAGCCAGGCGGGTAAAAACAGACGAGCGCAACGCTTTCTGGCAATCCTGGAAGCGATGGATGCCGATAGCCGTTGCTCGTTTCTCAAAATTTACCGCCTGGCTCCCCGGGGAAATGAGGGGAGCCAGCCAGCCTTCTCGGGGCATCATGTGCGGCTGGCGATGATGGAAGGCTTGCGGCATCCGGGGGTTGCCTATTGGGTTCGCTTGAATCTGGCCATCCGGGTCGCTAAAAAGCTGTGTGAAACAACCGGACTGGAAGAACGGGCTGAACGGCTGGCGATTGTGCTGGAGGATTTTCATGTTGCGGCGGATGCCTTTGCTTATAAAATCCCTGTTTGCCAGGCGGAGGCCAACCGACGGCGACTTCATGGGGTTGTCAGCAGTAAACCGTTTCCCAGGGTGAGAAAGATGCCTTCATCTCATCCGGGAGGCTTGTCCAGTGAGGAAATCGATATGATTCAGACGTTTAAAAGCAAAATGATTCCGGGTCTTGCCCGGGGAATTCGCCAAAGAGGCTTGCAATACTGAGCTTACGTCCTTGCTGGATTGGAATTAATGTAACGTATTTGTAATATTATAGGCAATTTATGACTTCTGGAAGCCTTATTTTATATATCAGAATGATATTAAATAGGCTGATTACCCTGTGATGTGTTCAAAGGGTCTGCCTTTAGGCAAGCAATAGAGCAGAGGAATTGCATGATGATGCTGAATAGTGTTTTTGCGTACAGACCCCAATACACGATGATGCAACAGCCTGCGGCGTATTCGATAACCCCGCTTGCGCAAAACATGCTGCCTTCCTCGTATGGCGTGCAAGCTTCTTATGGTTATGGCGCTCAGCCTCAAATGACTTTATTTTCACAGGCGCCTGCTCCGAGTGCGGGATGGGGCAACTGGATGGCCCCGATGACCCAATTTGCCGGAAATATGTTTTCGTTCGGCCAATCTGCCTTGACTGGTTTGGGGCAGGCTTCCGCCGGACTGTTTGGCAGTATGTGGAATGGCATCAACAGTGGTAACGCGGGCTATATGGCTATGCGACCGCCAGTAATGCAGCTACCAGTCATGCAATATGCGACTTCCGCGCTTCAAAGCCCTCAACCCATGATGCAAATCATGCGTGATATGGGAACGGGCGCCAGGCAGGCGGTTCAGCAAATGGGCGGCATTCTACGAGATAACGCACCGGCGGCGCTCGCAATGGGCGGCACCATGCTGGCTTCCACCGCGGTTTGCAGCTTTATGGGCGGCGCCCTGGTCGGTACCGCCGGTATCATGATGGCTCAGCACATGATGAGTGGCGCTGAAAAGCCGCACCCGTAGCTAATAATGATACGTAACCCGACTCTGTCATTCCGGCCATGACATACGTGCCGTAAGGGGTTAGTTACCCCCTTCTGTTAAGAAGCATTGAAAAATATTGAGATTGGCTAGCATGTTTTTTCGTTAACGGGGTTTAAGGCAATTCTCGACTCTGTTTATTGAAACTGGCCGTCATGAAAACACTTCCTGCGCAACGCGTTTTACAAAATCACCAGTCTCCTTATGCTTCTGTCTGTCGCGCTGAATCAGCGAACATTCGGTTGTTTTTCGGTGCGGAAAATGTATTGTCCCGGCCAGAAAGCCGTCGCAGGCCTGGAGCGACTCCGTTTTTAAAAGCTGTTTTGGGAGTTTGTCTCGGGTGGATGTCCGGTTGTGTTTCGACAGTACCGACGAAACCGAGCCAGCCTTTTATACCCGATATTTCTCACCACAATCCGTGCGCACAACGGTTTTTGCTTGCAGGTGATCGGCATCTGACCCAGGGCGAGATACAGTTGGCGAAACGTGTATTCAGGGAGAAAATTCGTCCGGAACTGATTACCATCAATACGGCGCAGCCAGCCCCGGAAAGAGGCGTGACTGATGCTGCTCACCAAGGTATGCGGGTCTGTTTTTTTGAGGCGGAAAACGCGGCGGATGATTATAGCAAAGCTTCTACCTATTTATTGGCGTTTTATACGCCAGTTAGCGTTCCTGTCGCAGATGCAGCAGCATAATGGTCGTGTAAGTCCATATGCTCATCTGGACGCGCAAAATCTGGAAGACTATGCGCGGCGGTTTCTGACTGAACACCCGTTGCCATCGCACACTCAAGCAGAGAAAGGGGGAGATACTGCCGATAGTGATGCCCGCCTGAAGTTTATTGTGGAATCACGATTTCCCGGTGCGCGGGAGATGCGGATTGATTTGGAGTTGTCACGCCTGGCGGAAGAGTAGTTAGGTACCCAGAGCCGGTGAGACCTGCTTTTTTCTGAAGCGAATGTATTTACCGGGGTAAAACGTAAATTCAAGCGGGGGCCACTTCTTGGCAGCCAGGCTTACGAGAATGGGGATGAGGATGCCAAGTCCGAGGCCGAAGATGACATGCAACATCAAGTCATCGGTGTGGAATATTTTGCTGAGCGCAATGCGCGCCGAGGCGGATACCATCGAATGAATCAGGAATATTTCAAACGAGTACAATCCAAGCCAATTGAACAGCGTTTTGAGTGCATTCACTTTCAGCAGTAAAAACCGGGTGACGGTTAGGCTGAAGATGATGCCCGTGCTTGCCAGGAAGCTCGGGGCAAGCAGTTCGGACAGAATCCAGGGGACGTTGGGACGGCTGTAGAACAGCAGGTTGAAAAACAGGTAGAGCATTGAGCCGCCAATTAATACAGGCGTTTGGAAGGGCTGCCCGCCGGACACACGCAGGAGAAGGCTGCCACAGTAAAAATAAAAAACATTCGCTACAAACAGATCGATCATCGGGATCTCGGTGCGGATGAGCGGCGCTGTGATTTCCAGCAGTAACAGGCTCAGGAAAATGAATGGGGTATTTTTAACCAATCGTTCCAACAGCGGGACGATCAGGAAAATGATGAACAATGCGTAAAGGAACCAGAATTGATCAAAAGGCTCATACCAAATGGAGAGCAAAGTGCTGCCAGTGATAGCCTGATTGGTATGACCGCTCATGCAAAGTCGAATGGAGCCTTGAATGAGGGAGAAAATAATGTACGGAATGCCAAGGCGGACCAGCTTCTTTAAAACAAAGTCCGGATATGCGGCCAACGTATTCAATTGCTCATTACGCGAATACAGATAGCCGCTAAGCATGAAGAAGAGCGGCATATGAAAGTTGTAGATTGTAAAATCGATATAGTCAAAATAGTCTTGAGATTCCGGGTGCAAGCCTGCGGCGGTAAACCCACGCAACATATGTCCGATGACCACCAGCAGGATGGCCAAGCCTTTCATAATATCAAGCCATTGCTCTCGAGAAGAAGTCATTGTATTCCCTGTTGGACAGACAGATTGCGTTGATGTTAATCAGTAAAAGCAGCCTGAAAGCCGAAAATTGCGCAGAATTCATATTCTGTAACAACAAGTAAAGCATTCAGGCGGTATGTATTTTGTATATTTCTTGAATATGTAAATACTGTTATTTTTACTCAGCTTGCACTAAACTGTGTCTACTCATACCAGAGACAGCTCTCAAGACAGAACGATGTGATTGGTCGTTTGAGTAGTGGTTTGAGATTCTGTAACTTTGCTTAACAAAGAAAATCCGGGATTCCCTTAGGCGTCTATGAGGTGAGTGATGCGTTCTATGAAACAGAATTTGATGGCGTTGGTTATTCTTGTATTCCTGGTGGCCAATAGCTCAATAGCGCTTGCAGGAAGCCCGCCTTGTGGTTGGAGGCAGACATTTGGCGAAGAATTCAATGGCCGGGCCGTGGATACCACCAAGTGGAATACGACGTTTCCCTGGGGGCGCCGAACCACGCCCAGTAATAACGAGTTGCAGTGGTACGTGGATAATGCCTTTGAGTTTACCGGCAACACGGTCAGAATCCGGGCTGATAAGAAAACGGTGAATGACTATAAATACACATCCGGCATGTTGGCTTCCTGGAACAAGTTTTCCCAGACATACGGATATTTTGAAATGCGCGCCAAGTTGCCGAAAGGCAAAGGATACTGGCCTGCTTTCTGGTTGTTGCCGGCTAGCGGCAAATGGCCGCCGGAGGTGGATATTATGGAAGCGCTGGGCCACATGCCCACGAAGGTCTATATGACGTCTCATGCCTCAATCAATGGGGTGATGAAGCAGGTTGGCGGCAATTATATCGGGCCTGACTTCTCCAAGGGGTTTCATACCTTCGGGGTCCATTGGCAGCCCAATCTGCTGGTTTACTATATCGATGGCGTCGAGCGTTTCCGCACCCAGACGAATGTGCCCAACGAGCCCATGTACCTCATCGCCAACCTGGCCGTTGGCGGCAAGTGGCCTGGAAATCCGGATAGCTCGACGGTCTTTCCGAACCATCTGGAAATCGACTATATCCGTGTTTATCAGGAGGATAAATAGGGCGAGGCAGTTGCTACAGGCTGCCGACTTTATGAACAGTCGGCGCCAAGCTTGAAGTTCTGCCTGAAAGCCTGACTCATTCGTGTCAAAAGATGCCCGTACAAGTTGACGGCATCTTTTGCCGTATTAAAGAGGAATTTATACAGCGTGTTTGGCACCAGGGCCAGTATCAGCAACGGTGTAAATTGGACAATGCAATCCAGCTTGGATACACGCGGGTTGCGCAATGCCAGCATAAAAATTGCGGGCACTTTTTCCGGACGGGATTCAAATAGCTGCAACCGCGCCGTTCTCAAATAGGTGACGAGATAAAAATATCGTTTCATGCCGTTCAGTTCGGTGGGCAGATGGTTTTGCGTGTACAACCAGTTGGCGACTTTCAGTCGGCTTTCCAGCATGCGCGCCAGTTGATTCGGGTCTTTTGTGCTGCTTTTTTCGTGCAGCCGATAACGCAGCGTGTACGCCGGAACGGCTTCAATGGCTTCGATATCCTGAATGAACATGCGCAGGATAAACTGAACATCGGCATAATGGGTCGCTTCGTCAAAGAAGGGGCCAATGGCTTCCATAAAGCTGCGTCGGAGCATGCAATTTTGCAGAACGGAAACGCAGCGGCCCGCCATGATGCTCTTCCAACCGTGGTTGGAATCGACAGGGATTGCATACTGGCCGTCTTCTTGCAAAATCAGGTTGACGCCATGGTTGCTCACAAGGTTCCCCTGGGCGTCCATGCAGGTGTAGAAACCATAAGCGGCCTTGATGGATGGCTTGTTCATGAGGACGTTGGCGAGCACTTCCAGGCTGTTGGGATAGTACAGATCGTCCGCATCCTGAAACGCGATGAATTCGCCGCGTGTATGGGAGAACCCGATATTGCGAACCCGGTAAACCGAAGGCTGTTTTTCAAGCGGAATGTACCGAATCCGGGGATCGGCCAGATAGGGCTGCAACACCTCTTGGGTATTGTCCGTCGAACCGTCATCACAAATCAGCAGCTCCCAGTTGGTGCAGGTTTGCGCCAGCACCGAATCGATGGTTTCGGCAATATATTTGGACGCATTATGACTGGGCATAATGATGGAGATGAGTGGGGTATCGGTCGGCTGAGTCATTATCGATCACTCAATATTGGTGGCTAATGTTCTGGTGCGGAATGCAGGTTGGTTCGTTTCCGGCATTGCGTTTTGTCGGAGCTTTAAACTGGATAAAACCATTTTCACGGAAAGTTTGCAGAGTCGAATAAAAAACGGTAGCTTTGGAAAGTAGGATTCTTGATAAAACTGACGCAGCATTTGAACAGCCAATGGTTGATAGCCATTACCGAGCATGTTGTCGCAGAGGTCCAGCCATTTTCTGGCGGCATAATAAGCCCGTTTTTTATTCACTTGGATATCTTTGAAATCATGCTGACAAATAATCGAAATGATTTTCTGGCTTCCTTCAATTCTTTTGAGTAGGGTTTCCGGAGAGCGCATCAGGCTGGTTGAAATACAGCGATAATAAATGGAAAACCGATTGAGGAAAACACGGGTTTTGGCGACGCCTAGAAGTCGTAAAATCCATTCAAAGTCTTCGCCAATGGTCAGTGTTGTGTCAAACAGGCCGATCTGCCGAGCTGTTTCAGTGCGGATCATAATGGATGATAGCTGGGAACCCATTGTATTTTCAAAGAGGGCGGCAGCCGGAAAACGGTTGGCAAATGTTTCGAGCGACTGGCTGGTTTTGATACGTTTTTTTGAATTGGCGATGGGACGCAAGTCAGCGTTGCAATAGAGCGCATGCCCGCCATAAATCAGATCCAGCTCGGGGTGTTTCTGGAAGGTGTTGATGAAAAATGTCAGGGTTTCCGGGAGATAGACATCATCCGCGTCCAAAAACGTGACATAACGTCCCTGAACCTGGGTAAGCCCGACATTTCTGGCGCCTGAAGGCCCGAGTTTTTCGGTTTCCAGCAAGTGAATGCGCGGATCGTCAAACTGCTTCACGATCTGACTGGTCTGATCCGTCGAGCCGTTGTTGATGATGATGAGTTCGAAATCAGTGACCGGTTGTTCCAACACCGAACGAATGGCTTCCGCGATATAGGTCTCTGTGTTGTGCGCGGGCATGATGATACTAATCAGCGGCGATGGTTCAGGCATGATGCGGACCTCTCGCTAAAAGGCCTGCCATTAGCCCACGTTCAAACGTGAACTGTAGTTTTGTTTTGAGTTGGGTATGATGCTGCCGGTTAAAAATACCGGGCAGTAATCTGCTCCAGTAGACGATTTTTCCGGCAAGCAACCGTGGAAGCCCACGACGGACCAACTCGGCGCGATACAGTTTGCTGTAAGAGCGTCCCTGCATAAAGTGTTTTTCTTTCAGAAATTCTAGTGATAACCGTTCTGGAAAAATGACATGATCAATCAGGGAGGCCGGATAGTAAAGCATCCGCTCGCCCTGCTCCAAAGCCGTCAGTGCAATCCTGGTTTCTTCACCGCCAAGCATCTGGTTGCCCTTGCGTCCCAGGTTCGCATCAAAGCCGCCAATGCGTTTCAGAAACTCAACACGAACCGCCATGTTTCCCGCATTGGGCAACGCGGCCTGTCCCTGGGCAATGGTTTCTTCCGTAATTTCAACGGGCACGGGGCCAAAATCATATTGGCCGTACCATTTTTCGACATAGTCAGAGGCCCAGTCCGGTTTTTCGCCGGGGTAGAAAATGCGGATTCGGCCCGCGTAGATGGCGATGCCTGGATGTTCCCGAGTGGCGTTATGGTAGCTTTCCAGCCAATCCGGTTGAGCGAGTTCATCGTCGTCAATATAAGCAACATAGTCGCTGTTTGCTTCCAGATACGCCCGGTTGCGCGCGTGAGAAATCCCTTGCTTCTCTTCAAAGAAATACCGAACCCTCAGTTGCGGATTGGCTTCTGCAAATTGCTGGACGACCCGGCGAGTCTCATCTTTCGAGTTGTTATCAATTACCACCAGTTCGTACAGGCTTGGCTCCAGGGTTTGAGCCTTCAGCGCGGCAAGCACTTCGGGTAGAAAATCCGCCCGGTTGTAGGTGCATAAGCCAATACTGAGGGTCGGTCGCGTCATGGCGAGGTGGACCCCAAACGGCTAAATAAGCCTGCATAAATGCCACGGTTGAAGTTGAACAAAAGCCTGACTTCAAAGGCTCGTTGGGGTGTGTTTTGAATCCGGCAAAGGGTTAAATCGACCAAATTTTTTGCGAGAAAGACCAAACGAAACGCGAGGTATTTCACGATTTCAGAAATGCGTTTTCCGCTTAAAAATTGTACGTTGATGTCGGAAATGCCGTAAAAGTAGGTTTTGTTCAGCAAAAAATCCTGATCAACCCAATGTGGTTCAATCATGTGATCGACGTATACATTGGGGTGGTAAACAATTTTTCCGTTTTTCTCCAGCGCTTTCAGGGCAATCAGGGTTTCTTCGCCTGCCAGCATTTTTTTGCCAATCCGGCCCAGTGACGGTTTGAAGCCACCCATCTCGTCCAATAAAGAACGTTTCACGATAAAGCAGCAACCGATAGGCAAGCGGACTTTTTTCTGTTTGATCGTTGCGTTGTTCACTTCGATTTCTTCGCTGCCGTAGTTGTACGATCCCATCCAGGCTTCCACCTTGGGGGTCACCCACGCCGGTTTGCCTTCCAGGTATTTGATTTGAGCGCGGCCTCCGACGATCAGCACGTTTTCGTTTTCCGCCAGGTATTGCAGCAAGGTCATCAGGCTGTCCGGCGAGAGGATGGCGTCATCATCCAGAAAGAACAGGTACTCACTGTCTGATTCGCTCATGCCCCGGTTACGGGCATGGGATAATCCCTGATGGGCTTCAAAAATATATTCAAGCCGTGGGTTTTTCTGTTGATGCGCCTGAACAATTTGCGCCGTGTTGTCGGTGGAATTGTTATCGACTACTAAAAGGCGATAAGCATCCCCCGGCAGGGTTTGCTCCGCCAGGGCGTTCAGGCACAAATTCAGATAGCTGGCCCGGTTGTAGGTGCAGATGATTACGGTAAAGCGCGTTGCCATTGTTTGGTTCTTTCCTGTAGTTTCACAAGAAGGGGATGAAGATTGTAAATGTTGAACGTATGAATCAGGATCAGATAAATAAACAGAAGAATGACGGCCCAGACGGGTATCCAGAGCGCCGGAACAGGTAGTGGGGTTTCCTGAATGAGCGTGCTGAACAGGAACAGAAACCCGCCGATAGCCAGTAGTTTGAGCTGCATCAGTACCTGGTCTGTGTTCAATAAGTTTTGTCCCACCACTTTGCAGGCATGGGCGTAAAAGCAGATGGCCATCAGAATAAGAGCCAGCGTATTGCTTAAGGCGGCTCCTTCGATACCGAGAACCGGAATGAGCGAGATGTTGAGCAGGGCGTTGACGCCGGCGCCTGCGAATGAATAGAGAGACACAAGTCCCGGACGATCCAGCGCCTGGAGCAAGGTCGATGAACTCACGCTGAAGACTTCCGCCAGAAGACCGGGCAGCAACAGCATCAGCAGCACACCGGCTTGCGTAAATTCTGGCCCGAAGGCGCCCATAATGAGCTTGGCAAAGCCAGCCCCAAGGGCGACAATAAATACCATCAAAATCGATAATTTCTGAATGGAGTCGCGATACAGCGTCAGCATGTCATCGGTGTTGCTTTGCAGGCTTAAACGCGAGAACGAGGGAAACAGCATTTTGCAAAAAACCGCTGAAAAGGCGACGATTTTTGAAAAAATCTGGTAAGACGTCACATAGAGGCCCAGCAGGGAAATGCTGGTGATAAAGACCGGGATGAGGGATCGATCGATGTATTCTGTAATGAGGTAATTGTAATTTTTGGGCATCAGGCGGAGTCCAAACAGAAGCACTTCTTTCAAGTCTCGTGCTGCCTGACGGAATAATTCGGTGGAAAAAGTGAACGTCAGGTTGATAATTTTTCCCAGAAAGGCGAGCAACAGAACGAGTTGAGACAAATCAATCAAGACCTGAATGAGGACGACAGCCATGACGGATTTCCCGACAAGGACATAAGCCGCCAGAACGCCCAATATTTTGATGGCGGTTAAAATGACTTCCAGGATGAGGGAGTATTTCATTTCCTGAAACGCCACAAAAATACTGTTGAGAATGGCGCTGGTGTTGTTGAAAAAAGTGTAGCTGAGGCACAAAATCCAGAATGGCAGGATGAGGTGGGGCTTGTGATAGACGTTGGTGAGCAACTGTTGGACGATTAGCCCGAAGGGGAGCATGAGGATGAGCGTAAACAGGAGCGAAGTGAGAAAAAACAGGGCCAGTAGCGCGGTAACGCCCTGATCCTGCTGTTTGTATTTGTTCGCCATCCGAACCAGTCCGCCTTGTTCGCCCAGATTGGTGACGATGTTGAAGACGCCGATAAAGGTCATCAGCAGAAAGAACATTCCGACCAACTCGGCCCCGAATAGACGGGCTATCAGGACCGAGTAGGCAAGGCCGGAAATAATATTGACGCCATACTTGATCGTCGAATAAAAGATGCCGGAATTCAGTTTCTTTCGTTCGTAATCAAGTGTGCTTTCCACCGTATTACGCTCTTTCTGATAGTGGGTTATTTAATAAGATGGCGGCTGGAATTGGCTTCTGGTTGGGTTGAACATCAATGCCCAGTTGTTGTATGACGCCGCCGTGGCGTTGATAGGAGCAATGATCCGGCTCATATAGTCGAATGCTTTTGCGACCTGGGGGCGAGTTTTTTCAGGAACATACACCACATCATTGGGCATCAGTGTCATATCTTCGTCTTTAGGATTAACGCTCAGGGTCGCCAGTTTCCCATTTTCCAAAACCCGGCTTACATATACCTTGTTTGGTGCGTAGGGAGAGGCAAGTGAGTAACCTCCCGCCGCGACAATGGCTGAGTTCAAGCGGTTGGACTGTGAGGTGTTCAGACTGACCAGGCCCGGCGAATTCACGTAGCCGTACACGCGAATCGGGATTTGCTTTTGGGCAAAGGAGGTGTTCGAGAATTTGGCGTAAGTCTCGCCATGAGCGGCCTTGGCCAGCGGAAGTTCGGGCACCTGGATGCTATCACCCGGCATCAGGTAGATATCCTGTGCCGTATCGTTTTTATTGATGAGATCCAGGAGGTTGACATGCATTTCGGTGCCTTCATGGGCGTTGACGATTTTGATATTTTCAAGGTCAGCCCGGTAGGTAAGGCCGCCGGTGGCGACCAGTACGTTGCTTAACAAGGGGGTTTTGCGTATAACCTGGATATCCGGCCGATTCTGATCGGGTGCGGCTTGATATTTTGAAGTGTCAGCCTCAAGTTCGTAACTTCCGGGGGTGACGACCGCGCCGGACACATAAACGATAAAAGGCTTCATGCTATCCAGGTTGATGGCAACCTTCGGATCTCTCAGGTAATGCCTGTAGTGATCAACCAGGGTTGCGTAAAGCTCTTCGACGGTCATCCCGGAAACATTAATAGGTCCAATTCCCGTCAAAACGATGTTACCGTCGGGTTGCACCCGGACACCCTTCTGGTTAAATTCCGGACCATCCGCCACGGTAATGCTGATAATATCGTTGGGACCCAGGATATATTTTCGTGAAGTGTAATACTTGATACTGGTCAGGATTTTAGGGAGTTCGGTCTTGTCCATTTCCGGCAGCGTGTTCTCCTCGGAAAGAACAGGCGTATTGGAGACAGTTGCTGCGGCAATCAATCCAAGCGCAAGGAGACGGGGTAGGGGTGACTTTAAGAATGAGAGCATAAATTTTACCTTCCTGGTTTCAGCACCTGTATAGACACTGGGTGCACAGTATGTAACTAGGGAAAAACCGTTCTAATGGAGAAATTTACAGACATTACCAAATGTAAAGCAAGTTGTCGGTCGTTTATGGAGTTGTGGCACTGGTGGAGTGGATGGGACGTTTGAAAGTGTTTTTTAACTGATTGAAAAGCTGGATTGCTTTGGGGCGAAGCGCGTTATAGAGCCTGGTCATCCAAATAGGACCGATGAGCCCGGCAAACAGATAAGCCATGATGACAAGGTAAATTTGCAGGGGAGGCACTACATTGACGAGACTTTCGATAACGCTGTTTACGGGAATGTGGAATATTTTGCGCAGTAAGCTGGTTGTCAGCATAAAGGCAATGGATTGAAGCCCCAGAATTTCAAGCGTATTTTTGCTGACAGTGGACAGGTAAGAGATTTTGGGAAGGCGCTGGAAAATACCAATCAGACACAACACGCCCGTCATTCCGGCAACGTACTTGAGTAAAACATACGGGATGCTGTTGAACGTCAATGTGATGGCCAGCGCGGAGGTCAGGGCCCAGGTTACTATTGCCGCCGTCGTGGCAATCCCGGACATCTGGTAGTTGGAGGCGCAGAGCTTTTTCGCCATCAGGTAGCCGGCTCCCACGAAAATGACATCCGAAAAGGCGTGATTCATGGACCAGGGCAAGGGGAAGGAGACAAACTTTTCCAACAGGTAGCCGATAACCGCCCAGAGGATTAAAAGACCGATGAAGACCGGTTTTTTGAACTTGGCGGAAAAGTAGGTGAGGCATTGCATGATGAACAGGCAGGGGAGGAACCACAGCGGAACATTCAGGAACCAGCCTGATATGTTTGTACCGTAAAATATTCCTAAAAACAGTTGGAGAGGGTCGCTGCCTGCCATAAAGGTGGGGCTGATCAGTTTTCTGAGGAGATAAATTCCGTACGAAAGCCCGGCAAAGAAAAGATAAGGAAGAAGGATTCGGCTGGCCTTGTTTTTCAGGAAGTCTCCTGTCGGCATATTAGTTTTCAGCATCATGCCGGACAGGAAAAAGAACAGCGGCAGCACCACGGAGTTCAGGGTCATGAACTTTTGGGTCCACCCGGCGGAATACTGCTGAGTCACATGGAAGATAACGACCAGGACCATCATCAGCCCGCGCAGGTTAATCATCCAGATCAATCGGTTCTTTTTAGCCATTTGGTACTTCCAGTCTTACAACTTAATCTCAAAACAAAAACATTGATTTTTATCGTTAACGTGAGGCAGACAGATTATCAGGTATTTTCCACCGGAATCTTGTGATCCGCTATAACCTGGGTATAGAGGCTTGTCACCATAATCCAGAACGGGATAACTTCCAGGTTGAACAGGTAGGCATCGACCGTGGAGGTGATGAGGGCGAACATGATCAACTCAATCAGGAAGATGGCATTGATGCAGAATGCATTATTGAGTCGGATTCTTTTGAGCGCAAAATAGAGCAGGTAGAACAATGGCCCAAAGTAGAACAGAAAGCCGAGAATGCCATAATCAAAAAATACCTGGAAGTATACGTTGTGAGGGTGATAGATGATGGCTTCGTTATTGACGTAGTAGCGGCTGGAGAAATAGTTGAACAGAACGGAGCTGATGGCCCCGATGCCTTGCCCGACGAAGATCCTCCAATCCCACTGGATTTGGGAGTAGAGGTATTCCCATGTTTTAGGACGAAAATCGCTGCTGCTATCGTCTCCAATCCGGCTGGCAATGGTGTCGAAGATATCGATAGTTCCAAGGGTTTGCAGGAAAAATATGCCAAAAAACCCAATCAGGGCCAGCGAGGAAACCCCAATCAGCGCCTTCATCTTATCCTTGGATAGCAACAATATATTGACGGCGAACATCATGCACAGGAGCATACAGTTACTGCGGGAGTAAGTGAAAAGGGTTGCGATGGCACCTGCAATAATGGCCAGGGCGCAGAGGATTTTAAACTTTGTACTATGGTTTTCATCCTTGAGATAAAAAATGCGCGCGAGATACAGGATCATGCAGGCGTTGAAGAATGCGAAAACGTTGGTGTGTGAGCTAAGCCCGGCAAGCCGTTTGACCCCGGCCAGGATGTTAATCATTCGGATGTCTTCCAGAAAATACATCCCCACGCAAAAAACAGATGTTGTGAGCAAAAACGTGGCAAGAAACTTGTTAAATATATTGATCGCCTTGTCTTTCTGGAAATGGAAAATGTTGCAGGCGATGTAAATGGCGATGGTAATAAACGTCAAAAACACGGTGAGTTCGTGGCCGAATGAGCGGGGGATAATGGCGTTGGCGCTGTGCGTATATTGTTCGGGGTTGTACGTGCTGTTGGGCGCATGCATGTACCCCAGCATTGTATAGAGCAC
Source organism: uncultured Vampirovibrionales bacterium (assembly GCA_964643815.1). GTDB lineage: Bacteria > Cyanobacteriota > Vampirovibrionia > Vampirovibrionales > Vampirovibrionaceae > CAZXUP01. The sequence continues at coordinate 10,328 of CAZXUP010000002.1, read as the reverse complement.
GTTCATGCCAAAGAAGAAGAGTGCGGGAAGATAAGGCATCAACAGGCGAGGCTTGAATTTGTATTTGACGAAAACAAAGATGATAACCGGCGAAATCAGCAGCAGTACCATCGTTTTGAAGTTGATGTTCAAAAACGGAAGGTAAAGGCTGATGGTCCGGTACATGGTCTGGTAGAGAAAGAGGACACAAATCGGAATGACGAAATATTTGGGGCCGCCCCGGTAGATCAGGTACATAAAGAAGCTGCCGCCCACCAGCAGGAAGATGCCAACCAGTAACAGGTTGAGAGAAAAGATTTTGCCAAAGACATCAATTTGCAGCGCGGGCAGAATGAGGTAGAACAACAGCGGGAAGGCGAGTCCGAGGGCTATAAGCACCCGTTCATCAGCCAGCGCGGCTTTTCCTATACTGAGGACGGCAGATTTCATCTTTTAAATTCTGACGCTTTCCAGGACACCTTCTTCTCGCACAACGGAACCCAGGAAGTTGACATCCCATTCTTGCAGAAGAGACATGATTTCTTTCAGTTTGGCCTTTTTGATCTGGTAATTGACCATCAGCATCACGCCGTCCGACAATCTGGCGATGATCGGAAACTCGGGTGCGGAATAGTCGATTGGAGCATCGACAATGACCCAGTCGTACTCGGCCTTCAGCTTTTCGATGAAGGTATTGTAGGCCTGTGAATTGAAGTATTTGTACGGATCTTCCAGCGAGTTCATGTTGCCGAATACGTGCAGGCTATCCGACACTTTATGGGCGTAGGATTCAACCCGGAAGGAGGCTGTGCCGTTTCCATTGCCATTACCGTTGCTGTAGACGGCTTCGGCCAAAGCCTGTCCATTGCTGGATACGGCTTCGAGCACGCCGACGGCGGTAAGCGTCTTTTTGCCATTTTTAGAGGCGCCATTGCCGTTTCCATTGCCATTGTAGCTGTGTTTTTCAATGGCGTACAACGCGTCGGACAAGGTGGCGCTGTGGCTGAAAGGTTGGGTTAACTGGCTCAGGAAGGTCGGATTCCGGAAGTCGTTATCCACCAAAGCCACCCGATAGTTCAGGCTGGCCAATTGGTTGGCGATGCCGTAAACAAAGCTGTATTCCCGGGCGGTGTCGGACAGCGGAGAGGTAAACACCAGCGTTTGCAAGCGTTTGTCCGCGGACTGAACACGCAGGTTGGAAACGATGTTGTTATATGCCGGATTGAAAGACGGCAGGCCTGTAGAAGGTGGCAAATCCCTGACCCAAGGCAGGCGACCGACCACGGGCTTTCCGGTGATGTTTTCCACTTCGTTGGCTTGCTCGCAAACATCTTCAAGCTGTTGCTGAAGGATGGCGACAAACAGACCTAAAGCGCCACCGGCCAGAAGCGAGAGGATGAGATAGTGAAGCTGGGTCAAGGGAACAGGCTCTTCTTCGAAGGTGGGTGTATCCACTTCAAAAATGTTGCTCATCACTTCGGCTTCATTCAAATGGGCGTCAATTTGCTGGGTTTTGAGCGATTTATAAGCTTCAGTCAGCACGAATTTCATTTCCATCAAATGATTGAGACTGTATTCGTTTTCCGGAAGCTGCTTATATTGGGCGCCAATCCGGCTCAAAACTCCTCTCAGGGAATTTTCCTGGGCGCGTAGTGCGATATACTCGCCCTGGCTGGCAGCCATTTCTTCAGCCATGCCCGATTTTACAGGATCCGAGATTGTCAGCGGATTATTCTTCAGGCTTTCATTGACGTAAATGCCGTGGAGATCCTGAATCTGCTTCTTGAGGTAGTCCACTTTGTTTTTAAGCGCAATGAGTTTCGGGTTCTCATCCGAGAGGATTTCCCTTTTTTCCAGATAATCCAGCATGCTGGTGCTGAGACTTTGCTCTAACTGGAGCAATGAGACATTCTCATACGAGATGACGGTGTTTTTGAGACCCTGGGTACCGCTCAGCCCTAGCTGCCGCGCAAGCTCATTGGCTTTATTGAGAGCGCCCTGTTTTTCCATCGTGACTTTAGCCAGAAGGGCTTCGGTATCCCCTCTTCTGCGGGCCAGCTCCTCGCCTTCAATCGGCAGGGTCATGATGCGGTTGGCTTGTTTGTAGGTTTTGATTTTCTGGTTGACGTCCGCCAGATCTTTTTCGATTTCCACAATTTTATGATCGATAATCTCACGGCGTTTTCTTCTGATTCCCTTGTTGGTTTCAGTCACAGTGGCCTGGTATGTTTCCAGAGCCTTCTTGAGGAAAAGCTGCGCTAATTCGGGCTTGCTCCAGTTGAAGTGGACTTCGATGATATCGGTGCCGACCTTGTTTTTGAGGTCCATGTAGTCGTTGATATCGATCAGCTTGCCGGTAGGATTTTCCTCGGGATAGTGGGTGTTGATAAATTGGGTCAGTTCTTTCGAAGTCTGAGTCGACTTCAAAATCTCCATTTGGGTCAAAATCGGGTTACCAGCCTGGGCAACCGGGGCCAATGGATTGCTGTTAGGGTCGTACATCTGGGCCACCAACGGAATCTGGTTGATTTGCTTAATCCAGAGACGCGCCTTGGATTCGTATTTTGGCGTGTACATGGTGGCGACATAGAGGAGGCCCCAACCAAACACGATCAGGGTAACAAGGGAGATAAGGCGGAGTTTTTTCCGAATGATGCCAAGGGCGTTGGTGAGGTTGAGAGTGTCGGTCATTGTGTCGCTTTCATATGTTAGCTGCCTGACGATATAAACGTACCCAAACGTAACCGGCGTGGTTTCTCGTTTAGTACAGAGAGAGAACAGTGAGGTGAATGAATGGTGATGTGAATGAGAGGGATAAATTTGAAAGAAGAAGTACAGCAGACTTCTCTTGCTTACTTACACTCAAAACAATCCTGAAAGTGAAAATGCGTGGAATTGACTGAAAGTTTACAAAACTCATAAATTTAATTGGATAATAGTCAGAGATCGTTGCCACTGTGGAAATTTAGATGTTTACAATTTTCGGCTGTTTAAATATTTATGAAGGGTAATGAGACAGGCTGGAGGATGCGTGTAAACGACGTGAATCTGCCGGTTGACGAACGATTTTTTTATCTATACTCTTTGTAGTACTTGATTGGCGATTCATGATGATAACGTGATCCGGCAATCGAAACTTATTTTTGTGTCTCACCTTGCTTTTGTTCCACCGTAATCCAAATAGGCGCTTTATTGCCTGGAAGCCTTCCAGACAGCGAAGTATATCCATCCCGATTTCTCCCGATTCATGTATCGACGACATAAAAAGATGATATTTAGAATGACGCATTCTCCCGCCTCGCCTCTTTCCGAAGATAATTCCATCGCCAAATTTTCCTTGTTGGGCCTGTCTTTTCCGGCTCTTTCCTACCAGGGTCTTCAGCAAGAGTTGCTGGCCCGGTTGAAACGTCGGGAAAAAACTTTTTGCTTGCCGATTAATACCGATCTGCTCCGGATGACGATTGCCAACGGGGCGTTTCACCAGGCGGCGCAACATGCCCATCTTGTTTTTGCGGATGGCATGCCGGTCGTCTGGTTGTCCAAGCTGACCGGAAGAGCTTTACCAGAACGTATTCCGGGTTGTGACATGGTCTACGATCTATGCAAACTGTCCGGTACGCATCAGTACAATATCTACATTTTGGGCGCTGGCCCCGGCGTTGCCCAGCGAGCCAAGGAAACAATAGAGGCCCGTTATCCCGATGCTCGGATTGTGGGCGTCTACTCCCCCAGCTTTAAAGAGCTTCAGGAGGAGCAGACCAATCAGGCCATCATTCAGGAGATCAATGCGAAGCAGACAGACGTCTTGTTTGTCGCGCTGGGCGCTCCCAAGCAAGAGCTGTGGATTGACAAGCATCTCCATGCTATCCATGCGACGCTGATATTTCCGTGTGGCGGCTCAATTGACTTTATCGCAGGCGAGCAAAAGAAGGCTCCCAAATGGATTGGCAAGCTTGGCCTCGAATGGGTGTTTCGCCTGTTGTCCAATCCGCAAAAATTTTACCGGCGTTATCTTTTGGAAGATATTCCGTTCTCTCTCAACGTTCTGGTTTCCTATGCGGTGAACGGATTCTCCATCGAGTCCCTGACACCCGGCAAACTCTTGTTTAGATAACGTTTAGATAACCACTCACGGCGGATCACAAACTTGAGCACAATTATTCGTTCCAAAGCCCCCCTCCGCATCGGTTTGGCCGGTGGCGGCTCAGATACCAGTCCATACTCCGAACTCTATGGCGGCGCCATTCTTAATGCCACCATCAGCATGTATGCCTATGCGACGCTGGAGCCAATGGATGACGCTGAGGGCGGCGGCAAGATTATTTTTGAGTCGATGGATCGTAACGAGATCTGGGAATCCGACGTAACGGATCAGCTTCCCACGGATGGTCTTCTGGCGTTGCATAAAGGGGCGTACAACCGTCTGGTCAAAGATTTCAATCTGAAGCCGTCTCCATTCAAGTTATCCACGTATGTCGATGCCCCGGCGGGTTCCGGCCTGGGCACATCATCCACATTGCTGGTTGCCATCTTGGGTGCGTTTGCAGAGTGGCACAAGTTGCCCTTGGGCGAGTATGACATTGCCCACCTGGCCTGGGAAATCGAACGGGTTGATCTCGGCATGGCGGGTGGCAAACAGGATCAGTATGCCGCTGCCTTTGGCGGGATGAATTTCATGGAATTCCAAAAGAGCGAAAACGTGATTGTGAACCCGCTTCGAATCAAACGAGAATCGTTTCACGAACTGGAATTCAGCATGCTGTTGTATTACACGGGCACCAGCCGTCTTTCCTCCAAAATCATCGAAGCGCAAACGCACAACGTGTTGAAGAGCGACAAGCAGACGCTGGAAGCGATGCACCGCTTGAAAGAACAAGCCTTCCTGATGAAGGAAGTGATTTTGAAGGGTCGGATGCATGAAATCGGGGAGATCCTGGATTTTGGCTGGCGCTACAAAAAGAACGCGGCCCAGGAAATCACCAACCCGCTGATTGATGAGCTTTATGACGTGGCGATGAAGGCGGGTTCGACCGGCGGAAAAATTTCCGGCGCGGGCGGCGGCGGATTCATGATGTTCTACTGCCCCGGCAATACCCGCTATCCGGTGATTGAAGCGCTGAAGCAGTTTGGCGGAGAGTTCCGCCGCTTCCAGTTCACGGAGCATGGATTGACCAGCTGGAGCCGATAAGCTCACTTCAGAGCCAACCGACATCCGGAAGCAAACTTTTTTCAAATTTCGTCTGGTTTGTCATTCCCGCTTTCGCGGGAATGACAATAAAACCCTATCCAAAGCCAGCTTGCTGGCCGTTTTCGCGGAAATGACAAAGGTGTCAGATATCACTCTAACTAGGCCAAGACCTTCTGATTTGGCACGATGGTGCTTTTCAGATAGGGCAGGCGAATGCGATCCACTTGTGGATTGTCTCCGACCATTAAGGCGTTTCTGAAATCAATCCGATACGACTCGGCGGCTTTTAACAGCATGCCGGGGAAAGGTTTTCGGCAGAGCGACAGTTTTCGGTAATCCGCGACGGTGCCTTCCGGGTGATACGGGCAGTAGAAGAAGTCGTCAATTTTCAGACCCTTGGCCCTGTAGGTTGCATCAATGTGTCGGTGTGTGATGTCGATATCGGATTCTGCAAAGTGCCCTTTGGCGACACCGGCCTGGTTGGTGATGACCAACACCCAGTGGCGCAAGCGGTTGGCGTTTTCCACGTGCTCAAACCCGTCCGGCAAAAACTCGACATCGGTGCCGAAAACGTAGTTCGTATCCCGGATGATGACGCCATCCCGATCCAGAAACAGGACGGGTTTCCGTTTTTGGGCGAGGCATTCGGGGATGGCCGTCTGGGCATATTCGTAGGATTCCGGGATGCCAATATCCACAAATTTGCCGCCGACGGGCAGGCCAAACAGTTTTTCTTGTGCGATGAGTTGAGGGAAAACATCCTGTTCGATCGAAAGCGGCGTGTTTTGCCACCGGGTGTAAAACGTATTCAGGATGCTTTTGCGGAAATAATAAATCCCGCCATTGATGAAGCCGTCAACTTGATGGGCGGGCAAGGTGCCTTTCTCGACAAACGCGTTAATCCGGTACGTGTCATCGTAATCAACCACGCCATAGCGGCTGATATCTTCAGAAAGCCGCAGGGCCATCACGGCCGAGAGATCCCGCTCTTGGGCAAAATCGACGAGCAAGTCGTACTGGAAGTCGAAAAAAGTATCGCCGTTGATCAGTAGGAACTCATTATCGACTTTATCCCAGGCATGCAATAGAGCGCCACCTGTGCCAAGCGGGGCAGGTTCATCGCTATAGTCGATGGATAGCCCCAGTGACTCGCCGGTGCCGAAATGCGCTTTGATGACTTCGCTTTTGTAGCCTGTTAGCAACAGAATATCCGTGATTCCCTCAGCCTTGAGGGTCATCAGCAGAGCTTCCAGAAAAGGCTTACCGGCGATGGGCGCCATCGGCTTTGGCAAGTCGGGCACAGAGCTGCGGAGCCGTGTGCCCAGGCCACCGGCCAGGATGACCGCCTGCATGGCTTAGCGCGCCTTTTTGCCGAAAATGGCTTCTTCGATAATCGAGCAGATGATATGGCCGATCAGGATATGCGCTTCCTGAATACGCGGGGTTAGGGTGGCAGGGACCTTGATGCAGTGGTCGCAGTAGTCAACCATTTTGCCGCCCGTGTGCCCGGCGAGGCCGACGGTAATCACGCCTTTTTCCTGGCAGGCTTCAAAGGCCTTGATGATGTTGGGGGAATTGCCCGAGGTGGAAATGCCGATGAAGATATCGCCTTTGACGGCGTTGGCCTGAATCTGGCGGGAGAACAGGTTTTCGTAACCGTAGTCGTTACCAATGGCGGTCAGGATCGAGCTGTCCGTGGTCAACGCAATGGCAGGCAGGGCATCTCTGTCAAAGAAGAAACGGCTGACCAGTTCGCCTGCAATGTGCTGGGCATCCGCGGCACTGCCACCGTTGCCGGCAATCAGCAGTTTGTTGCCGTTGCGGTAGGCCTGGACGGCCAAGTCGGCGACCATGTTGATCTGGTGAATCAGCAATTCGTTGGAGACCATTTTGGTCAAGGTATCAATGGTCATGCCGATTTGATCGGTGATGAACGAGGTGGGAAGAGATGCGTGTTTTTTCTCTAATACAATAGCCATGCGTACTATCCTTACCTATTAAAAAAATGATGATGAACGTGCTCGGTATTCGGACTCAGAAGATAAAGGCAACTATTTTATTTACTCAGTCCAGCGTATGGCTATGCAAAGTCGAATGGGTAAAGGTTATTGTCTAAAAACGCTGGAATGTGAGCGAATTGTTACATCCAAATTGAAAACACGCTTTTAGGTGTTTTGGGGTGGGGTATTCTGATTTTTCAATAATCCGGTATATTGGCCTGTTGTTAAAAACCCTTTGACCGGTTGTTTTTAAGGAGTTTCGACGCGTTTGGGAAGGAGGAGGATTCGCGATTGTTTATAACAACTTTGTTGTACTTAAGATTAAAACTTGAAATAAAAGCTGATCTGTGAAAACTATAGGGAGTGCCTTTTTTGTTGTTTTTCACCTTGGCGCTTTATTGTGGCTTGCTTGGGCGCGTCACCTTGTACTGAAACGAACTTATTGACCGACGACGTTAGAATTGCATGAGCGCGATTTTAGATTTTCAAAATTCTCCAAATTCCAGAGACTCCAGGCCGAACCTGGCGAAGTACCTGAGGCATGAGCGGGATGAGTTGGCTGAAGAAACTCAACCAGGGCAACAAACCCTCGAATCTACTCACATGACTACTTGGGAGTGGAGCATAAAGCGTCTGTTTGATATTACGGCCAGCTTGTTTGGTTTGATTTTGATTTCGCCGTTGCTGCTTCTGATCGCGCTGCTGATCAAGTTGGATTCCAAAGGGCCTTTGCTCTTCAAGCAGGAGCGAGTGGGTTTTGATGGTCGGCGCTTCCATATGTACAAATTTCGCAGCATGAGTGTGGATGCGGAAAAAGTGTTGAAGGATCTGCTGCAATTCAACGAAACCAATGACGTGATGTTCAAGATGACCAACGATCCCAGAATGACCCGGGTGGGACGCATTCTGCGCAAATACAGCCTGGATGAATTGCCGCAGCTATTGAATGTGCTGCGTGGCGAGATGAGCCTGGTGGGTCCGAGGCCTCCGATTGTGCGGGAAGTGGAAACCTATCAGCCCTGGCATTACATCCGGTTCAGCACCTTGCCCGGATTGACGGGATTGTGGCAGGTGAGCGGGCGTTCCACGATTAATGATTTTGATATGGTCGTCAAGCTGGATTCCAGCTACATCAAAAACTGGAGCCTCTGGATGGACTTCAAAATTTTGCTGAAGACGATTCCGGTGGTGTTGGGCGGAAAAGCGGTTTAAACAACGCTGTTTCTTTTAAATGATGTTTAGCAGGATGTCCACTGTGCTCTTGGAGAGCAGCTCTCCTCTAAGAGAGATTTCCTGTGGGTGTTTAGTTTCGCTCTAGTAAGCACATATTTTGCTTTAAAGATCCACCGCATATTTTGTGGAAAATAGCGTCTTAAATAAGATGTGTTTTCTACGGGATTTCGCATAACTGAGCCATCAGTGATCCACAGACCTCTCTAAGCTAAAAACCACAAAGCTGGAAAGCCTTGTGGTTTTTGGTGGAGCCGGAGAGATTCGAACTCTCGTCCAAGACGTACGCCGGCAAACGTCTACATGCGTAGAGAGCGATTGGTTCTCGATGCGCCATGGCCGCTCCCGGACCTAAGACCCATCAAAGCGTTTAACCCCGCCGGGCTTGGCAATGAGATTCGCTTTCACCGTATTGCCATCAGGTTTCAGCTAGCATACATCAGGGACCCGGTGTAGCGGCATGCTGGCTACAAGGGGTGGCCACCCTCGGTATATTGAGGGTAACTTCTCCTATTAAGCAGCTTTGAGCTGTTTTTTGGAGAAGTCTACGGCGATGACATTGCTTTTGGCATTTGTCAAAGTGCTTGTTTTTACGGGGAACAGCCCCCCGACACGCAGTTTGCTTCCGTATTCGCCCTGTCAAATCCAAATCGGCCCCATAAAGCTGTTTTTTGCCTGAGATAGGGAGGGGCTTGGGGAAGGAACGGCCCCAATCAAGACAAAAGATAGCCTTATGGATACGCTGACTTTCAGGAACTCAATTGTCAAGGTACACACACTTGTATTGGCACTATAGCATACGACGTTACGGATTTTAACCCGTTCCGGCAGATTTTATTTGAGACTTGCCGAACGGGTTACAAGGCTGCTACTGCCATAGCGCATCGTAAAGCGGGCTATTGAGGGCATCTGCCGATGAGCCGTCCTGCCTGTGTAGTCCAGTAGGCTTGTCAACCCTGTCCTCCAGGAAATAGCGGACGACAATACGGTCCTGTCCCTCCAGATTAGGGCCGGCGCTCCCGTTGGCATCGACGTACAGGTAAAATCGTTGTGGCGTGGTGCCCGCCGAGGTCATCGCCAAAAACGAGCCATCGGCCATCAGAAAGGCGTAATCCCCGGAAAGCAGGGGGAGGCAGGACTCCCCGGACCGACAGCGGTGCATTGGCGGACATAATTGAGCCGCTTGATAATGCTTTGCTGGGTTAGCAACGCTTCGCCCGCCTGATAGCTCAAAAAGTCGCCGGAAAGTCTTGCGGCTTGAACTAAACCGGCCATGGTGGAGATATGAGCCTTCATGATGCTTTTGTTTCGCTGATCTTGTTGGACGTTCATTATCTTGGGAATGGTAAACATGGCAATAACACCCAGAATACCCAGGGATATCAGCAATTCTGCCAGCGTAAAAGCAGGTTTTTTCCTGAAGGATGGACGTCTCAAGGCATATTCCGATAGGATCGTTTAATAGATATCGCCAAGCGTGACTAAAACCTGAAGTAGGCAATTCAGCATAGCATCCTGAAGTGTTTCGGGTAAATAGGCTTTTGGCTTGTCCATAACTGCTAAGCTCCTTTACAATAAGGCAATGAGTGGCATTTCGGGATTGAAACACCTTGTACTGTTATTGGCAGCCTGGCTGGTGGCGGTGCTGTTTATCGTCAGTGGCCAGTTTCCAGACCCCGACCTGTGGGGACGGCTTTCAATCGGCGCCTTGTTTTTTCAGAATGGCGAATTCCCCTATCACGATGTTTTCTCGTTTACGGCGCCCAACGCCCGCTGGATTGATCATGAGTGGCTGACGGGGTTCACGTTTTATCAACTGCTGGTTCAGTTTGGAGAGCCGGGCTTTTTGCTGTTTAAATACGGCTTGCTGCTGGCTATTTTTGCGCTCATTTTTCATCTGCATCGCAGCGCGTACAAGGCATCGCCGATGG
>CAZXUP010000001.1:23802-29752 GCA_964643815.1 uncultured Vampirovibrionales bacterium | reverse complement strand
CGCCACCGGTTTGCCCGCCGGGCATGCCCATAGGCGTTCTGCTGGATAAGCCCGCGTTAAAAGAAGATCCCCCGATGCTCATAAACCCCCTATTATGTTTGGATGCGGGAGGTAAGCGCCAGACATTGGTCAGACGCGAACGACGCTGTCCACCCCTGTTTCGTGTGACCCCTGGAATGTTGTCCCCGGATTGCGAAAGCGGTTGCAAGAATCAACCTGTTATTACCGTAACACCCAAAAACCCACTTTTTGGGACTCAACGGTTTTTCTTAAGATTTTAAAAATGCTCTTGGATGCTTAAGGCTTTTCAGGCGCTTTTTGCTGATCGACATAGGTGTAGTCGAAAAAGGAGATGGGCTTGCTGAGCCGGATGGCCTTGAAGCCGGTCTTGTTGCGTTCGTTGCTCATGGTGGTGATGACGGCCACGGCGCAGACGGCGACAAAGGTGAGCATGATGGCGGCATAGGTCAGCCGGGCGTAATGTTGAGAGCGGCGGTGTTTTTCAGCCGGAGACAGTTGGCTTTTGGGGGCAATCGGTTGGGAGGCCATGCGGCAATACTCCATGGATGGGACTGTATGCCTATCTTACCTCCCTCACTTCACGCAAGCAAATCTTTTGGCAGGCCAGGCATCTCTTTTTAGTGGCTGCCGGTTCTTAAAGGCGTGGCCGCTTTCGGCAAAGGCTTTAATATGCGCTCCACCAGTTCTTTGGCGCTGTAGGGGTCGTTGACCACCTGAAACGGCAATTGCAGTTCCGCCGAAAGCTCACGGAGGGTCCTGCCGTCCAGAAATGCATCGGTGGACTGTTTGAGCATGACAGAAGGCAGAATGGCTGACCGGTAGCCGCTCAAATCCAGTTGAGACAGCGCCGCCTGGATGTCCGACCCGGTGACTAGTCCGGCGACATCGACGGATTCGCCCCAGAACCGGCTTTGAACGGCCAAGACGTCCACATACAGCCCCTCAATCTGGTTCAGCCGGTCGGCAATGGGTTGCAGGGTCATCGCGCCCAGCTTTCCGGTCAACAGCAGGACGTTGTAAGGCTTTGAAACGGCTTTTGGCAGGGCGCTTTCCAGGTTAAAAAAGTCTTCACTCAGCATGCGGGCCGTGCCCACCCCATCATCCAACTGGGGAAAATCCGCGTATTCGGCATAATTGGGCAGCGGTCGGCCCGTTTTAAAATAGAACTCATCCGAGAGAAATACGAACTCCCGCGTATCCGGGTGCTTGGCTTGAAATGCTTCCACAACCGCAATGACGCCTTCGGCGCTGGCTTGGTCGATGGGCGTTAATTCTGATAAATGCTGCCGGTATTGGGTTAAGCCAACGGGCACAACGGCGACCGACAGGGCTTCGGGGTGTAGCGTATACAGGTCGGCCAGTGTTTGCTGCAAATGCTTGCCATCGTTAATGCCCGGGCACACCACTACCTGGCAATGAAAAGGGACTTCCAGGCGCTTCAGCCAGCGCAGCTCATCCATGATGTTGCCGGCTTTCTGATTTTTGAGCAACTGCACGCGCACGTCCGGCACGGTGGAATGCACCGAAATATACAGCGGCCCTGGCCGCAGGCGGGCAATGCGTTCGCGATCCCGTGGGGTCAGGTTGGTGAGCGTAATGTAGGTGTTGGCAAAATACGAGAGACGGTAGTCGTCGTCCTTCACGTACAGGCTGGCGCGCAGGCCTTCGGGTTGCTGGTCGATAAAGCAGAAGGGGCAGGCGTTGTTGCAGGTGCGGATGGGTGTAAACACCGGAGAGGTAAAGACCAGGCCCAAATCCTCATCGGCCTCTTTTTCAATCTCGTAAATTTCCTCTGAACCGTCGGTGTGGCGCACGTGCAACTCAAGGTATTCTGAACCAGAGACTTCAAACTGGTAGTCAAACATATCCTCAAGCTGTGTGTTGCCATTGATTGCAAGGAGGCTGTCCCCAGCTTTCAGTCCAACGGCTTCCGCCGGACTCTCCGGTAAAACGGAGGCCACGATGGCGGTCATCAACGGTTTGGTGTCAGTCATTACAAAATTCCTTGTCCTTTTATTGTAAACCCGCGCAAAGCCGCGCATGCCCCAACCCATGAGTGGATATATAATATTGATATGACCCAGCCTGTTCCACCGTCTGCTTCCAAGCTTTTTATCCGCAGTGAAGTGCTGGCCGTGATGGATTATCTCTATACGGTGGAAGAATCTTCCAAGCAGGACAAGGCCAAGCAAATCAAGCGGCTGCATGCCATTGAGGATCAGGAAACGGTGCAGCGCATCCTCATCAAGGAATTGCAGCGCGCGGCCAGCACCCGGATGATTCAGGTGGTGTCCGAGCTGCTGATGGAGCTGGGCGAAATCGGCGTGGTTCAGGCGCCGCTATGGGCCGTGATTGAGAACCCGCAATCGTCCGATGATATCAAGGACGCTGCGAATTTAATTTTGCGACAATTGGGCGATCAGACCGATCCGAATCTTTATCTTGAGTATTTGGATGACCCGGCGGCGTTGATTACCCGTGAAACGGAGCGCATGCTGGAGGTGTCCACCCGCAACCCCGAGGCCTTGATTGATTTTATCGATTTCATTTTTTCACTGCCGGTGGATGAGCAGTGCAATCTCATTCGCTCGCTACAGGCCGATTATCCACCCGAATATCTGCTCAACATTTTGATGCCCACCGTCCTGGCCTTGCCGCCGTTGGAAACGCAAGAGCTGATTCTGGAAGTGATGGGTGAAATTCGCACCAAGCGCTGTGCCCTGTTTCTGCACGATCATGCCAGTTGGTTTCAGGAAGTGCCCAATCTGGCCAAAATGCTGAAGAAATCGATGAAGGCCCTGAAAATCGCAGGTTTGTACCGGGAAGAGCGCTTTGAGGAGTTTCGAGAGGAAGTGACGCAGCCGCACGCGCTTGTGGATCAAACAAAGCTGTACCAGTGCTTTGCGACCATCCCGGATGGGATTGGCAACCAGGGCATTGTGATTAGCCGGGAGCGCGAAAATGGCGACATTGCGATGATGAGCGTGGCGGTGAATGATTTGCACGGCATTATCGATTGTTTTGGTTTTTACGAGCTGAGCAAGGCGGATTTCAACAAACTGACCGAAAAATTTCACGAAGAAAGCAGCAAGGTGTATGCACCGCCCGAGTACTGCCTGTACAGGCTGAAAGAGGCCGAAGCGCTGAACTGGGGGAACAAGTTTCGCATTCCGTACGAGTACACCTGTTGGAAGGTGATTTTGGACGACATCGCGCCACCCGCAGCGGAATCGCTGGATTTGGTTTCGATCAGCCGGGACTGGGCCGTCCCCAAGTGGGAACAGGCCAGCATCAATCTCTACCAGCATCCCGACTTTGCCACATGGTTTCTGGAAGAAGGGGATCATCCCGTTGTCACCCAGGTTTTGGAAGATGTTTTGGAAATCTGCGCCCATGTGATGGCGGAAATGGGTGCGGAATCAGAGTTAGAGCCTGCACAGCGCCAGCAGCAGGTTACCGGTGCGTTTGTGGGCGCGCTGGATAAACTGTCGGAAGCGATGGTGCATGGCCTGCTCAGTACCGAATGGCGCGGGGTTTTGATTCAGCGTCTGGCCAATGCCGCCTATCTGTTGCATGAGCAAAAAGCGTCTACCTTTGCCAGCTTGGCGGCCACCGAGATGCAGAAGCTGCTTGCTTATGAAGGCATGGATACACCATTGGACGGGTTTATCAAGCAGTATGGGCGGCGTTGCGTGGAGGAAGATTTATTGCGTTTGAAGCAGGGGGCGCAAACCGACGGACAATTGCAAAACGGGGAGATGTTTGAAAGCCTGGTGAATGCGGTGTTAGCGGCCTGGGAGCTATAGGGACGCTATTGGCAAACGGCTTCGGGTACAATACGGGGTATGATTGATGATGACTTGCCGTCCCGAATACTGGCGATTGATCCCGGCGCGAAACGGGTGGGCCTGGCTGTGAGCGATCCCTTCGGCAATTTTGCGGTGGGTTTGGATACGTTGGGCAACTACGAAGGTAAAGACCTCTTGCCTGAGTTGCAGGCTGTTTGTGAGCGGTATGAGGTGGGCCGGATTGTGATTGGCCTGCCCTTGCACATGAGCGGCGAAGAAGGAACAGGCGCACAACAGGCGCGCGCGCTGGCCGCGCAGATTGAGGCCGGGCTTCAGTTGCCGGTGGACTTGATGGATGAGCGTCTGACGTCTAAATTGGCCGAGCAAAGCCTGCGGGAAATGGGCGTGCAGGCTTCCCGGCATCGCAAGAAAGGCATTATCGACCAGGCCGCTGCCATGCGGATTTTGCAGGACTATTTAGATCGCGCTAATAGGGGCGCTGGCTGAAGGCCATCTGCGGGAATTTAAAATCCGCCGGTAGCGCTTGCGCGTTGCGAATGCCGCTCAGCGCGTGTTCCGTTTTGCCTGCAAAAGGCCGGTACGGATAAATCACCAGCCCACTTAAAATTTTGGGATAGAAATACGTCGATTTCTGCGGCATCCGGTGTCCCGACTCGCAAATCTGGTGGACCAGCTTGACTGACGGTGCGGCCAGCCAAAAGGCGCAGACAGCCTCCCGTTGCTCCAATCGATTGGATACAGCGTCGTCATCCCGGTAGAAACCCAGGAGATGCTGGCTTTTCAAAGCTTCGCCGTTTTGGTTGAAAATGCCCTTGAACACGGTTTCTTCCAGCAGGGCGGCATCAAAGGTATCCAATAGGGGCGGCAGATCGACCGCTGTATCGGCTTTCAAACGGAGCGATACGGGCTTTTCACCCGGTTTTTGGTAGATGAAAGTCGGCTGGGTGGCGGTTGGCTCGTAGCGCTTGAACAATTCGGTTTCAAAGCGCTCCACATTCCATCCCTCGGGCCATTGGTACAGCACCCGGTGGGTCGGATACACTTTCAAGCCCGGATCGTCCATATTGGTCAGGAAGATCATGCCGTAATCCGACAATAATGCGCCGGGTGCAGGCTCAGTACCGGTTTGACGTTTCAGCTCGTCTCGCACATCGCGGGCAAAGCCTAGCGCGGTCTCATACCGGTGATGCCCATCGGCGATTAAGAGTGTTTTATCTTTGAACATGGCTTGCAGACGCTCAACGACGCCAGGGTCGGTCACGGGTTTGAAGCGGTGCGCCACCCCGGCGGCATCGGTGGCTTGCGCCCAGCCATGATGCGCGGCGGCTTGTTCGTATAACAAGCCTTCCATCAGGCGATCCGGGTCGCTGTAAATCATAAACACCTGGCTCAGGCTGCAGAGCGTGGTTTGCATCAGTTGCAGGCGGTCCTGTTTGGGGCCTTTGAGGGTGTATTCGTGGGGTAGGACTTTTTGTGTGTCAAATTCTTCCAGCCGCAGCAGCGCCAACATGCCCTTGCGTTCAATGGTCTGCCCGTCTTCGGCCCAGGTTTGGGAGTAGGCGTAGAAGGCCGGCACTGCTTCCGGGATGAGCGTTTGCTCGGTTTCCCACTGGGCGATGTAGTCGCGGGCGCGGGTGTAAGGGTTGTCGGTTTCATGGTCCTTGGGTGTTTTCAGCCCCAAATCCAGTCGGATGAAGTTGGCCGGGTGGCGGTCATAAAACGCCTGCTGTTGCGCCTCGTCAATCACGTCATACGGCGGGGTGACGACATCGTTGAGGGATGCGCCCTCTTTTGACAGTTTGTCTTTTTCGAGTTTCTCGAGGTTGTATCGCAAGCCCCGAAACGGGAGAATATCCACCATGGCCATCGGCTCCTTCCAAAACATGTGTACAGCTTATCGGGGAGACAGTCGTGACGCAAATGCGGGCAAACGACGTTTTTGTTTGGTGTTGAAAAACCTATGATGCATATTCAGATTATTGTGGTTGGCAAGCTGAAAGGCGGCTTTTCGTATCTTCAGCCCGGGCTGGAGGATTATCTCAAGCGCCTGAAGGCGGCTGCGACGGTGCAGGTGATTGAAGTGCCGGATGAGCCGATTTTGCCGTCCAAAACCGATGCGC
>CAZXUP010000001.1:17459-23792 GCA_964643815.1 uncultured Vampirovibrionales bacterium | reverse complement strand
AAAGAGGGCCAGCGCATTTTGCCTTATATTCAGAAGGCAACGCTTGCCATTGCGCTGTCTGAACGGGGGGAGCAGCTCACATCCGAGCAATTTTCCAAGGCATTCTTTGATCGTCTGGGCGCAAATCCATCAAACGGAGGTATGACCACCCCCGTGTCCGGCCCTATCATATTCATTGTGGGAGGACCGTTAGGCCTGTCATCTTCGGTACTGGAACAGTGTCACTGGACCGTTTCGCTTTCCCGAATGACGTTTCCACATCCCCTGGTTCGACTCATCCTGCTGGAACAGCTCTATCGGGCGTTCAAAATCCGGCGGAACGAGCCGTATCACAAGTAAGGCGGTTTCCTGTAACAAATTTCTAACGAGTGGCTAAAGATTCGTCGGCAGCCACCGATATACGGGTGTATGGAAGGCAAATGTGGAGAGACGATCCAGGTGAGGGCGTATGAGTGACTTGAAAAAGATCAAGAAGATGGTGATGGTGGATGTCTGCCACACCCAATCCGTCAATGGCTACGATCCGTTCGAGATTGAAGAGGAGGCCTTGGGGTCGCTCTACCAGGTGGATAAGGACACCTACATTCTGGCGTATGACACGATGCTGCGTGAGAAGAAAGTCACCACCACCGTCAAGATTTCCAAAAATACGGTTTCGATTGTGAAAATCGGTGATGTTCACAGCCGCCAGACGTTCTCCTCCAACGAGTGGTACGCCAGCCAGTATTTTTACGGCGGCGCCTCGCTGGTGTGCCGCAATTTCACCAAAAAGCTGGATTATGCGTTGACGCCCGAAGGCGGGATTATCGAAATCCTGTATGAACTCTGGAGCGGCGATACGCACCTGGGTTATTTCAATCTCGAATTGTTCATCCGTTAGACGCGTTTACCGCGGTTATAAAAGTTTAGCCGGTTCGACAATGCTGCAAGTGTGGTGTTCGCTGTAAAATAGGCATGCTGTCCCATCATTTAAAAGGAGCGTGCCGCTGATGACGCAAACACAACAAGCCAAAACCTGGCAGGATTTTGTGGCGGATGCCAAAAACCGGATTCGTGAGATCTCGCAGGACGAGTTGCGTCAATGGGTTGCCGACGGCAAGCCCATGGCCATCATTGATGTCCGAGAACCCAACGATCATTCCCATTCCCGTATCGAAGGTTCGATGAATATTCCGCGGGGTGTGATTGAACTGGAAATTGAAGACACCGTGCATGATCGCAACAAAACAGTTGTCACCTATTGCGGCGGTGGCGGACGTTCTGCGCTGGCGGCGGATGTCTTGCAGCAAATGGGTTATACGGATGTCTATTCGTTGCGGGGCGGTTATAAATTGTGGAATGAAAAGCCGTACCCCTCGCTCGAATATGACAAGTAGCATCATCCCAGAGAGCGCCGAAAACGCGGCTCGGCTCTTTGACGACTGGGCCGAAGCGGGCCGCGGCGAGTCCATGGCGCGGGGCCATTGGCCAATGACGGCGCAGATTTTAACGCGCATGAAATTGCAACCGGGGTTGCGTTGCCTGGATGTCGGATGCGGCAATGGGTATGCCGTTCGGGCCATGGCGGAACGTGTCGGTGTTTCCGGTGTTGCGGAAGGGGTCGATGTGTCGACTCGCATGATTGAGGAGGCGAAACACCGTCCCGATAATCCAACGAATGTTCAGTATCAGGTTGCTCCGGCGCACCAATTGCCGTTTGCGGATGAAACGTTTGATCGGATTTTATCGGTGGAGGCGATTTATTATTTGCCCGATCCTCTGGCGGCCTTGAAAGAGTGGCACCGCGTTTTGAAATCCGGCGGTTCGGTGTGGGTGATGTCCGATTTTTATGCGGAGAACCCGTATTCGGCCTGTTGGGATGCGTTGATTGATCTGCCCATGGCGTATTTGTCTGAAAAGCAGTACCGTGCGCTGTTGGAGCGGGCCGGTTTTACGTCGGTGTTTGCCGAGCGGCTGCTGAATCCGACGCCATTGGATGAAGAGTTTATTGCCAGCTTCAAGCCCGGCTGGGGGTATGACACCGTTAATGATGTGCGTCGTTTTCGCACGGAAATCGGATCGTTGCTGGTGTGTGGTAAAAAATCGAGCCTGGATATTGATGAGCGTGCGTGAAAGCGAGAAACTGAATGAGCAAGCTGAAATTTTACGGGAAGAAAAGTTGCATTACCTGCCAAAAAGCCAAGACGTTTTTAGAGGCCAAGAAAGTCGGGTTTGAAGAGTTTGCGATTGAAACCCAACCGCCGTCCAAAGAGATTTTGGAGAAGTTGGTCGATCCCGATAACGTCAAGGCCAGTTTGAATGCGCGCAGCACCATTTTTAAAGAAAAGAATCTCGGAAAAAATACCCCCGATAAAAAAACGGCGATTACGCTGATGCTGAAAGATCCCAACCTCATCAAACGCCCCGTAATCATCTCGGCATCCGGGGCGCTCTACCAGGGTTTTGAAGAAGAAGGCCTAACGGCGTTTCTTAAGAAGTAGGGTCTTTGATATGTGGGGTCGTTCACCCTTCGGGTGTCCACATATCCGTAAGGCTCCTTTGTCGCCTACGGCTGCGCGCCTGCCCTGCCCTCGACCCTGGCGTTCTTACGCAGGTAAGCTAAGCTGCTGACAATCAGCGCCGCGCCGATGCCGAGGTTGACGGGGCCACGAACGGCAGCCGGAACTGCCAGCACGTTGAGTGCAACACTGATGGCGACCATCACGCCGATAATAATCCAGCTACGCAGGCTGTAGACATGAATCGGACGTTGGGGTTCGGTCAGGCTGCCCAGACGCTCGATGTTACGGCGCGAGGTTTTGGCCAACACAAACTGTCCTTTGGCAATACCAATGATTAATGCGGCTGCAACAACCAGTACAAGTGTTAGCAGGCTCAGGCTTTCCGTGGTCAGAAGATGGACGCCCCGGAATGCGAGAAACAAGCCGCCGGTCAGCCACAAGGCAAACGCCAATGCTTTAAGCCGTGGGGGTGACACACGAACCGGGAGCAACAATAAAACGATAAACAGAATGGGCATGACGGGAATATTCGTTGGCATCGGACGGCCTCTCTTTTTAATCTTATGTTTGGGGAGTTGCTTGATTGTGCCGCAGATTGCGTTTGCCTGCAAGCTCAAACGCCTCAAAAACAACGTGACCGGCTTGTAGAAACAGGCCGGCCACATTGTTTTGCTTGAATTTTGGAACTACTAGTATTGAACTGGCTATGAAAATTTGTTGACCAGGTTGGAGCTGGGTTCTCCGATACTCTCCAGCAACTGCTCGACGGCAAGGTTCATTTTGCAACTATACGGTCTGCTGGAAAAGAAATTCTGGTAATAGCAGCCGTCGCAATTGGCCTTGCGCGTGTAACACTCCACAGCCGAAGCGCTCCAGCGCTTGAAAGTGCCTACAACAATACTATCCGTCTCAAAAGGGTCGCTCGTACTCACGCTAACTCCTCTACCCGTCCCACGAAACTCTAATATTTACTGATGTTTTCCACGTGTTTAGCATTATACGCACGAGGCAAGAAGGATTTTACAAAAATTAATCACAATTTTGTTACGAAACGGCTGAAGTTGGCGCAGCGCAATTGAAACGGTTGGTTTACAATTCTTAATAATAGTCATCCATTCAGTTAAATATGAGACTTGTTTTGAAACTGAAGAGGCAAAAAAGAGTATAGAGAAAGAAATAGGGAAGCCCAGGAATACGGAATGCAACAGTTTTTTACAAGAAGTTTTTTGCACGGGGTTTTTTTAACGGTTGTTTTTGTTACAATCAATGCGCCGATTTTTAAAGGTGAGTCCCAATCCGGGCTGTTGGCGGCAGCCGATGAACAACCTCCGGTGTCTGCTTGGGAACAGTGAGTGGAGAGACTAGAGACTTGTCCGCAGAAAAGATGTTAAATTGGTCTGATGACAGATCTTCAGAACCAGCCAGGATGAACGCTGTTCCGGAATCCGTGTATCAGCTGATCAGCGTTGTTGAGGCGCGGGAGACCGAGCCGGACGATCATCGCATCCGGGCGATCTCCCTGTTGGGTGATTGGATGACGCGCGAAACTTGCGAAGCGGGACTGATGTGCCTGATTGATTGTGTCCGGCTGGAGAAAAGCAGCCGGATCGTCGGGCATGCGGTCGGTGTTTTAAGCCGGATTAAAGCCGAAGAGGCAGTGCCGGTGGTGATTGATGTCCTGTTGGCGACGCATATTCAACTCTACGATCATCCCGGTGTTTCGGATTTTGTGAAAAGTGATGAAAGCATGCGGTTGCGTTGCGTGGCCGCCAGCGCATTGGGAAAAATGGGTGATGATCGTGCGATTATTCCGTTGATGAGCGTGTTGAATGATCGGACGGAGAATTATCGTCTGCGCTTGGCGGTGGCCGAAAGCCTGGGCAAGCTGGGTGACGAATACGCTGTGAATCCGTTGATCGATATCCTGGCCGATGAGCGGGAAAAATCGGTGTACCTGAAAGAGTCGGTGGCGAAAGCGTTGGGCATGCTGGGGGATATCCGGGCCATTGAGCCGTTGATTGAGGTTCTGGAATCCAAACGCGGCATTCGGGATAAATTCAACTTTTTGAAAGAGCAGATTATCGAAGCAGTGGCGCGCATTGGTCGTCCGAATGGTAAAGCGGTGGATAGCTTGCTGTATGCCTTACAGGACGATGCGCCTTCCATTCGTTTGGCGGCGGTGGATGCACTGGGTTCCATCGGGGATTCAAGCTGTGTAGAGGCTTTGGGGCAACGGGTGTTTGATGAGGACGAGGATGTCTCCAAAGCGGCCATTTACGCCATTTACACGCTTGGCGGCGAAGATGCGGTTCGGGAGCTTTTGCGCCGCGAGAACCTGCCGCAGTTTCTGCGGGAAGAGCTGGAAAGCTATATCCCCTGATATTTGTGCTTGGAGCTGCGCTGACAGTATCTGTCTGTCCTTTGCTGTCATCCTGCTTTCGCAGGAATCCACGGAACAGCGAAACGAGAAGCCAATGGTTTGAGCCGATGTCGCATTGTTCTGAAACGATTTTGATTTTGGTATAAAGTAGCGGTTGTTCAGTGCTTTTGGTGTGTCCAGATAGCGATGTCTCCACAACCTGTCCCAAACGCTCTCAATCATGCGATTGTCCTGCTCTCCGGCGGATTGGATTCCACCGTGGCCTTGGCGGATGTGTTGACGCGGCAGCCGGTGGCTTGTGTGTTGACGTTTGATTATGGTCAGCGCGCTGCAGTGCAAGAACTCACAGCCAGTCGGGCGATTGCGGCGCATTACGGTTTAGCGCATCGTGTTGTCGAACTGCCATGGCTTTCTGAATTATTGCCCCACGCGCTAACGCCAAAGGTTGAGCTGGATGCCTGGGGTGTTGTCGAGGCATCTCCGCAAACGCAGGATGAATTGTTTGATGTGAACCGCGTGTGGGTGCCCAATCGCAATGGCTTGTTTTTAAATATTGCCGCCAGTTTCGCGGAAGCCATGTGTGCTCAAACGGTGGTTTTTGGCGCCAATGCCGAAGAAGGCGCATCTTTCCCGGATAACACGCCTGAGTTTCGGGATCAGTTGAATAAAACGCTCTCGTTTTCCACGTTGACTGGCGTTCGGGTTGAAACGCCGGTTGGCTTACTCAGTAAAATTGAAATTATCCAACGAGGCTTGGCGCTCAACGTGCCGTTCCACCTAATTTGGAGTTGTTACGAAAACGGTGATACGCAATGCGGGCAATGCCCTTCGTGCTTGCGAGTCAAAGCGGCCAAAGAACAGGTGCGAAATTTAAGCGGCGCCGAAGCGTCAATCGTGTTTACCGAGAGCTAGTCGCCGTCTGTCCGCTTTTTTGATAAACGGCTTGCCCGTTAATAAACGTGGCCTCGACTTCCAGAGTCTGCTTGTTCCAGAGTACGAGATCGGCCAGGCAATCCGGCTCCAGACGACCCAGTTCCGGTTCATTCAAAAACGTGGCCGGGTTGAGCGTGGCAAACTGGATGGCATCGGCAAAGCTGGTGAGTCGCCACTGGACCAGGTTTCTGACGCAATCGGCGACCAGTTGGCTGCTGCCTGCCAAGACGCCTTCCTGGTTCAGGGCATGTTGTTTCTGGACCCGAACACGTTGTCCCGCAAATTCAATTTCCGCGCCTTCCGGCATACCGGCAGCCGGGCTGGCGTCGCTGGTGAGCAAAATATGGCCGGGGCGTTTGGTGCGTAATGCCATGCGGATGGCTTCCGGGTGCACATGAGCACCGTCTCCGATGATTTGCACATACAACCGGTCATCGCAAAGCGCGGTGCCGATAATGCCCGGCTCGCGGTGATGGAAGGGGCGCATGGCATTATACAAATGTGTGACGCTGGAGGCGC
>CAZXUP010000001.1:0-17449 GCA_964643815.1 uncultured Vampirovibrionales bacterium | reverse complement strand
GGCGCCGGCGTCAATCGCGGCCAGCATCTCATCGCGAGAAGCGTTTGAATGTCCCATGGAGACACGAACACCCTGTTGGGTCAGCAGACGGATGGCGTGTCCGTCCGGGTCCAGTTCCGGGGCCAGGGTCATCATTTTGAGCGACGGCGATAGCAGCAGTTTCAAGTCATCCAGGTTCATGAGGCGGATATCCTGAACCGGGTGCGCGCCTTTGAATGCCGGGTTGATAAATGGTCCTTCCAGGTGCAAGCCCAGCGGGCGGGCATGCTGGGCGGTTTTGTGATGAATCACCTCTTCCAGTGTCTGTGTTGCCGCGAGCAAATCGGTTAATGGCGAGGTGATGAGCGTGAACACAACGCTGGTGATCCCATAAGCGGGCAATTGGGCCAGCAGCTTGTGGGTTTCGTGGATACCGGTCTGGCCCAGGTTGCAGCCCAGCGCGCCGTTAAAGTGCAGCTCAATTAGCCCTGGTGTCAGGTAGCACCCTTCTGCCGGATAAATCTCCACGTTGCCTTGTGGCAGCGAAGCGGGCGCATTTGTTGCATCTGCGGTGATGGCACGGATGCGGTTGCCTTCAATCAGCAAATTCCCTTCGCTTTGGTGCCCGTGGGGGTGAATCAGCGTGGCGCCCGTGATGATTTTCATTGCAGCCTCATTCATCCTACTTATTTTAGCAGGTTTTTGCGGGAGGGCGGCGGTCAATCGGCGGGGGTTGGGCGCTGGTAAAACTCCTCCAAATGACGGGTTTTTCTGCTTCTGCTCGATTTTTGGGCTTGTCAGGGTTGGATAGGAGTCGGATAATAAGAGCCATGAGCGAATTTCAAAACCCTGCGGGCGCTCCCGTCAACTTGAAGCAGAAGCTATTGGAAGCCTTGAGTTCAGAATTGCTCCAGGCCAGCACCGCCGTGCGTACCGCAGCGCGTGGCCCGATTCATGAGCTGAAGCCTCAGGACCGCACGCTGGAGAGTGGTCGTTCCATCTACAGCTTGCTCGATATTGACGAAGAAGACGCTCCGCTGACCCTGGAGTTGACGGAAAGCAAGACTAGACTGCAAACGGAATTGCTTGTGGTGGAGGAGTCCGCCCAGGGGATTCAAGCGGAGAATAAACAAAAAAAGGATTTTGATGATACACTAACGATGAGAGGTGTGGTACCGAACGTACAAACAGGGCGTCCGCGTCCAGTCGGCAGCCCTCCCTCATCATCAAAAAAAAGCAGTGTCAATAAATTGGAAAGCGTTATCTCGGGAGGAAGTATGGCTGATCTTTCTGGTTATAAGGATTTATCCAAAGCGCCAATGTCGTTTGGCGATGATGATGCCCCTATGTCAACCCTGGCGCCGGATGTCGGGTTTGAGCGCAGTGTGCATCTTCCGTCTCCGCAGGCTTTTGTTGCGCAAGAATTGCCAGCCCAGGAAGTGGACACGGAATTCAGCGGCAATGTCAAAACCCTGATCCGTCTGGTGAATGAACTGCCGGAAGGCGTGACCAAGCAGACCGGCGCCCAGATTATTCGTCTGACGATGGAAGCCATGGGCATTTCGATGGAAGACGTGCTGAGTGAAGCTCAGTCCGCCCAGTCCGAAATGCTGGATGCCGTTCGCGCCAACATCAAAAAGATCGAAGAGTACAAAACCGTTATCCGCAAGCTGGAAACGGATATCAAGTACTATCAGGGCAAAGCCAACGAACTGTCGGAAATCATCGATCTGTTCATCCTGTCTAATACCACTGGCAGCAAGAGCCCCGACGATCTGTCCCACTAATCTTTAACCACTGGCCTTGATATCAATGAAAAACCCGATTTTCCGTTTCCGATGCCGGAAGCGCGGCTTTGTTGCTCGTTCTCTGGTAGCGTGCCTTGTATTGGGTTTTTTATTGTCGTCGATGCTGGGTGTGTTCAGCGGATGCTCCTGGCTAGAAATGGGAACCGGCGGGGAAGGCCGGAGTGCGGCTCCCGCGGTGCGTGCCGAAGCGTTGTATGACGAAGCCTGGCGCATGATCCAGGATGAGTTTGTGGATGAGTCGTTTAACGGACAAACCTGGGCCAAATGGCGCTACCGTTTCAAGGGCTTACTGCAAGATCAGGATGATGCGTATGTGGCCATCGGTACCATGGTGGCCAGCCTTAACGATGAATACACGCGCTTTCTGCTGCCGCGTGACATGAGCGAGCAGACCATGAGCATCGATTCCAAGTTGTATGGCGTGGGCATCCAGATTTCGATGCGGGATCACAAGCTGGTGGTGATGAGCACCATCGACGACACCCCGGCGGAAGCGGCGGGGTTGTTGCCCAAGGATGAAATTACCCGGATTGATGGGCATAGTACGGCAGGGATGAATGTGGAAGATGCGGCGGATCGCATCCGGGGTGAAAAAGGAACGTTTGTCACGCTCACCATCAAGCGGGGTTCGCAAGAATTGCTCAAGCGGATTGAACGGGCGGAAATCAAGATTAAATCCGTTTTTACCCGCGAGCTGGATGATCAACGGATTGGGTATGTCCGTCTCAGCAGTTTTATCAGCGAAAGCATGCTGATTGAGATGGATGAAATCATGCGCAAGTTGCGGTCCAAAGAGGCATTAATTATCGATCTCCGGGGCAACTATGGCGGCCTGTTCACCAACGCGGTCGAAATTGCGGATTTGTTTATGGATCGCGGTGACATTGTTTCGATTGTCAACCGCAATAAAGAAAAGCATGTGTATTCGGCGCATCAAGGCTCTATTTTCCGAAAGCCGATGGTTGTGTTGATTGATGGCGGCAGTGCGAGCGCCAGTGAAATTTTGGGAGGGGCCTTAAAAGACAACAAGCGCGCCACTCTAATCGGTGCGCAATCTTTTGGGAAAGGGCTGGTGCAGAAGATTAATACCTTGTCCAACGGCACCGGGTTGAATATCACCATTTCCAAATACCTTACGCCCAATGGCACCGACATCAATAAAAAAGGTATTACGCCTGATATCAAAATGGCCTACGCCGAGGCGGACTTCCAGGCTCAGCGCGATCCGCAACTGGACCGGGCAGTCCAGTTCCTTCAGGGGAAACTAGTGGCCAGTCAGCCTGGGAAGCCATAAAATGGATGCGGCGACAGCCTCCAGCTTGTTGGATGCAGCCCGGCAGGCGGCGGAAAAAGCCTATGCGCCGTATAGTCATTTTCCGGTGGGGGCGGCCTTGTTGACGTACAGTGGCGAGATCCTGACCGGCGTCAATGTGGAAAATGTCAGTTACGGATTAACTCTCTGTGCCGAACGGGTGGCCATGGGTCGCGCGGTCGCCGAAGGTCACCAGCGCTTTCAGGCGATTGCCGTCTGGGCGCTTAAAAAGCCGCATGGCGCGGTTACTCCGTGTGGGGCGTGTCGTCAGGTGCTGGCCGAGTTTTTTGCACCGGATGCGCCGGTGGTGATGAATGACGCGCAAACCGGAGAGCCCCGGCTGCTTACAATGGCGTCGCTGTTGCCGGAGGCGTTTGATGGGGATGGTAGCTTCCGGGATACAAATAGCAGCACACCTGGTGCGTCTGGCTCTCAGCGCTAGCGCGCGGAAACTCGGTGGCGCACACATCCATTTTTTTGCTGCACCGGGGCGCAAAAGAGCAGCCGGGCGGGATTTCCGTGATGGAAGGCGGATGCCCTTCGATGGGTTGCAGCCGTTCGCGGGTCATCGTGGGCAACGAATTGAGCAACCCCCAGGTGTAAGGATGCTTCGGGTTCTTGAACAGCTCCCGCACGGAGGCTTCCTCCACCACCCGACCGGCATACATGACCGCCACGTTCTCACACATCTCGGCCACGACGCCCAGATCATGCGTAATCAGCAAAATGGCCGTCTGGTGTTCTTTGCGGATATCGCGGAGCAGTTCCAGAATTTGAGCCTGAACCGTGACGTCCAAGGCGGTGGTGGGTTCATCGGCAATCAGCAGTGCCGGTGTGCAGCTCAGTCCCATCGCAATCATCACCCGCTGGCGCATGCCGCCCGAAAACTGGTGCGGGTAATCGTTAAGTCGTTCCTTGGCGTTGGGAATCCGAACCAGATCCAGCAGTTCAATGGTGCGCTTGCGCGCGGCAGCCTTTGACAGTCCCTGGTGCAGCTCAATCACTTCCATAATCTGATCGCCCACGGTATACACCGGGTTAAGAGATGTCAGCGGATCTTGCGGGATGAGGGCGATTTGCGCCCCGCGAATTTTTCGGATTTCTTCCGAGGAGAGCCCGACCAGATTTTGCCCTTTAAAATCAATCCGCCCTTCCGCAATCCGGCCCGGCCCGGGGACCAGTTGCAAAATGGCCAGGCTGGTCATGCTCTTGCCGCAGCCCGACTCACCCACCAGCCCCAGCACTTCCCCCGGTTGAAGCGAGAGCGACAAGTGGTTAATCGCACAGGCCAGACCGTCATCGGTTGGAAAGGTGACGGTGAGATTATCGATTGAAAGCAGAGGCTGTTGTTCCTTCATAAGGCCATTATAGCCTACCTGTCAAAGCAGGGACGGAAACCAGACTAAACAATCAGACAGCCAATAGTTTCTGCACTTTGGTTTTCAAGTCTGCCAGTTTTTCTTCAGCCTTTCCCTCGGCAGCGGCGGTGTCTGTTTCTTTCGATATGTCGTTGTACTCGGCTTGCAGGTTATCAAGCTCTTCGCGCAGGTTGGGCTTGCTGGAGAAGGTGAGGACTTTTTCCACCAGATCCAAATCATGGGGGAAGTCGGGTTTTTGTAAAGCGAGCATGGGGAATTTGCCAAGGACATCGGCGTATAAGGCGTAGATGGCCTGTTTTTTCTGATCGTCCTGATTGTTTTCGGCTTGCTGGCTTCCGGAGAGAAGCCCTTCCTGAACACGAGCCGAGATGAGGTTGAAAATGCTAACCAGGCGGTCTCCCACGCTGCTTTTTGCATCTGCCGCCTTGAAGAGTTTGTACCATTTCAGTGAGTGCGTCAGCACAGCACCCGCTTGCTGGACTCCTTTGACAATCTCGTTTTGTTGGATGTCATCCCATAGCTCTGCAAAAAAACCGCGGTCTTTCGGTTGGGTTTGAGTCTGTGCAGCCTCTCCGTTTTCTTGAGACCCGGTGGCTTGAGAGGAGGACTCTGGTGCTTGGGCATCATCGGCACCAAAAAGTGGCCCATGCTTTGAAATAGCTGCGGCCTGGCCCGTTTGAGGGCCGGAGGATGATAGTGTTTTGGCTGAAAACAAAGGGGATGGGGATATGGAAGGCATGGAAATAAGGCTCCTTTTCAAACCATTCTGCTCAGTTTACCGTATGAAAACCACGCAAGCATATTTGTTGCTAGTGTATTTTTGTTACCAATTTGTGACAAACGGCTACTGGCGTTTGCGTTTACGCATATTCCCCGCAAAATCATCGTGGTTATACTAAAAGGTGGATATTGAACGGTAATCAGTTTGAAGCATTCCCCGTCCGCTTCTAAATTCTGGAGAAATGACCGCTTATGCAAGCCCTGACCACTTTTTGGCGTGCTGCTTTTAGTGATGAACCCTATAGCGCCAGTCGAAATTTTCTGTTGTGCGCGATTGTTTACCTGGTGCTGGGCATGTTGTTTGGTCTGCTGGCGGCCTTGTTGATGTCGAATCCGGATATTATCCATGGCTTTCCGCAGTTGGCATTTGGCCGGTTGCGCCCGGCGCATACCAATGCGGTGCTCCTGGGGTGGCTTTCAATGGGTTACGTGTCCTGTATGTTTTATATCGTGCCGATCCTGTCGGGTCGAAAAGGCCTTTGGAACGAGCGTTTGGGCAATATCACCCTCTTTCTCTGGAATTTTACGGCCATTGCCGGGGTGCTGGGCATTCTCAACGGGTATACCGAAGGGCGTGAATACGCCGAAATTAACGGGCCGCTTGATTGGCTGGTGTTGACGGTGTTGTTGCTGGTGGGTGTCAACGTGTACGCCACCATCTTTACCGGCTCCGAGAAAAAATGGTATGTCAGCCTCTGGTACTTTATGGGCGCGCTGTTCTGGTTTCCGATTGTTTATGTGGTGGGGAACCGGGCATTTATCCAGTTTTCGGGCTTAAATGACGCGATTGCGGGCTGGTTCTATGGGCACAACATTTTGGGTATGTGGTTTACCGTGGGCGGCGTCGGGATTTTGTATTACCTGCTGCCCCGCTTCTCTGGCAACCCGCTGTACAGTCACACGTTGTCGATGATTGGCTTCTGGACCATTGGCATGTTCTATGCGCCGACCGGGACGCACCACATTCTGCAATCGCCGGTTCCCGAGTGGTTGAAGGCCATTGCGGTTATTTCCAGTGTGTTCCTGCTGATTCCGGTATTGACCGTATTGACCAACTTCTTTATGACCCTGAAGGGTAAATGGCACCTGATGGCAGATCACATCCCCATGCGGTTTGCGATGGCCTCTGGCTTGGCTTACCTGCTGACGTGTATTCAAGGGCCGTTTCAGGCCACCCGAAGCATCAACTGGTACCTGCACTTTTCCAACTGGGTGGTTGGACACGCGCATATGGCGTTGTTGGCAACCTTTACGTTTATCGTGTTTGCCGCCTCCTACTACATCATCCCGAAAATCACGGGCCGCAAAATCTACAGCCGTTCGTTGGCGGTCTGGCACTTCTGGTTGAGCTTCCTCGGCTGGATCCTGATGATGCTCTCCCTCACGATTGCCGGTCTGATCCAGGCGGCTGGCTGGCACTTCACCCTGCCTTACGATCAGTGGGTGATTGAAATGGCGCCGTATTTCTTTGCGCGTTTCGTGTCGGGCATCATGCTGCTTTCAGGGGCGGTGCTGTATATGTTGAACATTTACAAGACGGTGTTCTCCAAGGATGCGGAGCCGCTGCCTGAGTCGCCGACCGGACTCGCGTATGTATAAAATCATTTAGGAAGAATGCGCTAAGGACTGTAAGGACTAGAGACGATTATGAATTCGAGGCTTTTCAACTATCTTATTGCCGCCGTCTTTGTGGCGCTGATCTTCTTGACCATCATTTTTGTGACCGCCATCCTGCCGGCTACGACGTTCCAGCCCGAGCCGACGGTGGCTGCCTATGAGTACGATAAAAACAGCTCCGAGTGGCGCGGCCGGGAGATTTACAAACGTGAAGGTTGTGTGTACTGCCATACCCAGTTTGTCCGCTATCAGGACCGCGAGATGGGCGAGATGGTGCAGGCCGGGGATTACGTATTTGAGACCCCTCACCTGTTGGGCACCGAGCGTACCGGCCCGGATCTTTCCAACGTGGGCGGTAAGTACCCCGATGCCTGGCACTGGGCGCACCATATGCAGCCGCGTTCCGTGAAGCCGGGTTCGTTGATGCCGAGCTTCAGTTATCTGAAAGAGGATGAGATGCGTGACCTGATCGCCTATCTGCAGACGCTGGGTCGTGAGCGTGAGCTGGCGGCCCGTCGGGGTCGTCTGACCCGGGCGCAGAGTGAGGCGGGTTCGGATGCCGATGAAGGCGCTTATCAAAAGCCCATTACCTGGCTGGAAGCCCCGCAAGAAATGCGGGATGAGTGGGTGCGGATCGCGAAAAACGTGGATACCGACAACTCGGCCATTGCCAATTCGGGTCGTGGCATTTACATGCAAAACTGCGCCGTGTGTCACGGCGTGGCTGGCCGGGGGAACGGGCCAATCAGCTCGTCGATGATCAAGAAACCGGCCAACTTTACCCGTCCTTTCTACAAAGCGTATAAAGATTCGCTCTGGTACTGGCGGGTCAAGGAAGGTGTGGCTGGCACGCGGATGCCGCGTTGGGGCCGTAGCTTGAGCGAGCAGCAGATGGCTTATCTGGTAGCTTTCCTGAAAACCTTGCCGACGGATGGCGCCCAGCCTGCTTCTCAAATCGAAGTCACCCAGTATTCGCAACTGGATGAACCGGATCTGATGACGCACAACTACCACGAAATCGAGCAATTGACGGAAAAACAAGGTACTTACGTATACGGAGGCGGTCGTCACTAATGTGTCCTTCCTGTTTATCCGGCGGCATCGGGCCTGGCTATATCGCGGCATTTGCCATTTGCGGCCTGTTTTTTCTGGTTGCCTTTGGCGGCATGCTCTGGGCCTCCAAAAACGGTATGCTGGATGACCTGGAAGATTCAAAATTTCGGATGCTTGAGAGCGAAGATTAGATAGACGGAGTTGAGACCCATGTCGGAACAGAACCATGAGATGGAACCCCCAATGCCTGACGATCATCACGGCGGCCCTGCTCGGTCTTATGATGAGTTTGAAGTCGGGGAGCATAAAATACCCTGGTTTCTCTGGCTCTTCTTTATTCTGATCGTTTCCTGGGCTTCTATTTCCTGGATACAATTTTTCGGATACTAAAAAGATCGAAAAGGCTAAACGCAAATGCATTTCTTGTTGAAACAACGGAAGATTTCCCTCAGGGTGTGTGGCCGCCTGGCCGCAATGTCTGTCTTGCTGGCGGCAGTGACGCTGGTGAGCGGTTGTACCGGACAGAAGGCCAAAATTCAAAGCGGCGCGTCCTCGCTGGTTGCTGAAACCACGATCAACGAGCGTCTGGTGCAGGAAGATTTTGCATTTCCGTCCCACCCGCCCTCTTTAAAGCGCGGCAAGGAAGTCTTTCAGCAGCATTGCGTTAAATGTCATGCCGTTGGCTATTGGCAACAACCCAAAGTCAAGACCAACTTGGCATACACGACCCCCATTGATTTGTACCTGATGCTGACGACCGGCAAGGCGCCGGAAATTGTGTTGCCGACCCGTGAGCGGAAGCAGTTGCTGCCCAATCACCTGGCGGTAAAAGATCAGCTCAGCCGGGATGACCGTTGGGCGGTGATTTTCTACACACGCTATCTGGCGGGTGCGGGCGATATGCCAAAACCGAACGCCCAATCTCCTGATATTGCTGCGATTTTCGGCGGCAACTGTGCGGTTTGTCACGGATCCTCCGGTCGTGCGGACGGCCCGCTCTTTACCGGCAAAACCGGCAACCACGAGTTGAAAGACGCGGAGCTTGTCCACAACTTTATGCCGGCTCCGGCGGATTTTCGTCAGTACAACCGGATGTACAACCGGACGGATGCACAGATCTTCAAATATATTTGCCAAGGCATTTATCCGTCGGCGATGCCTTCCTGGTACGGCAACGTGGATCGCGACAAAGAGACCGGCAAGGTGGTTTTCACGTTTGACGATCCGGTGATTTGGAGCCTGGTGCGGTATGTGCGTACGCTGGCGTATAATAACGACCTTCCACCATCTGCGCCTGAGATGCTCAAACCTCCGGTTGGTCTGCAAGCATTGCAGCCCTGTGAGCCGGTTCCGCAAAACCGTCCCTGGACCAACCTGATGCGTGAGAGCGCACCGGATAAGGGGCAGGCTTACACAGTGCCGGCAGGCAACCCGATTACCGGCGGCATGATTTTGGGAGCCCCCAATGGCCATCAGGCCGCACATCCTGTTCAATCCGGTGAAGCTTCAAGGAGTCATCCATGAATCGACGCGATTTTCTGAAACTGGTTGTCAGCATTCCTGTTTTGGGTGCGCTGGCCTTGTTTGTGTCGCCGCTGTTTCGGTATCTTCGTCCCACGTCCGGGCCGTTGAGAGAGACCAGCATTGATACGTTGAATGACAAGAAGCAGTTAAGGCCGGTGACCGAGTGGCAGGGTGAAGCGGGCTTGTTCTCGCCCCCGGACATGCCTAAGGCTGAAAAGGAAGTTGAGTTTAGTCTGGCCGATTTCCCAGGACCATGGTCATACCAGCCGTTTACCTTTAACCAGCAAAGCAAAGAGTATACCTTCCGGCATTTCCAAACCAGCAAGATTCCGGGTTTTGTGGTTCGTCTGCCGCAGGATAAAGACGGCAAGCCCGATTTTATTATCGTAAACCGGATCTGCCCGCATATGGGTTGCGTGTTTAACTTTTTGCCCAACCCGGCGGAAGCGGCTGCGTATAACTATCCGGGCGCAAAAACCCCCTTGTTTGCGTGCCCATGCCACCTGAGCGTGTATGACCCGCTGCAATACCAGGATGTAGAAGGTAAGGAAATCCGTGGCAAAGTGGTTAGTGGTCCTGCGCCGCGCCCACCCCGGATGTTCAATTACGAGCTTCAAGGCGACCGATTGATTGTTACCTCGCTGGAAGCGGGAGGAATTGCATAGATGGCTATCCCCAGTTCGTTGGATCCGAGAACGTTGTCCCTGCAGGCGTTGCAATGGGTGAAAGAACGTTTGCAGAAGATCGACCTGTTTGATGAGACCAAGGTCGATCAGCAGAGCGAATCGCCCTGGTACCAATTGGGCGGTATGTATTACCTGGCCTGGATGGTGGTGTTGATTACCGGTGTCATCCTGGTGGCCCTGTATCTGCCCACAACGGCCCAAGCCTACGATTCCATCAATCTGTTGTCGCATACGGCCTTGGGGTCTATTTTGCGCGGGATGCACAAGTATAGCGGCGACGCCATGATTATCGCGGCGACGTTGCGCGTGTACCGGATGTGGTTTACCGCCGAATACAAAAACAAGGGCGAAATCACATTTATCCTGGCCCTTTTGCTGTTGGTCATCGCGATGTATTCGGGTCTGACCGGATACCTGTTGATCTGGAACCAGCGGGCCTTCTGGGCCACCAAGGTTTTTGCGACCTTCCCGACCTATCTGGATATCACGCCCGCCAACTGGGCTTGGCCGTGGGAGTTTGATAAGTATAAAAACTCCTGGTTGATCCCGAATGCTATCGGGGCTGTTACCAAGCTGATTGGGAACCTGACGCACCAGGGCTTCAGCACGTCTCAGATTTTGATGGGCGGCAGTTCCATCGGGCAAGCAACGATGACGCGCTTTTACTCGTTGCACTTTGCCTTGTCGCTCATTTTGCTGGTGTTGTCCGAGCTGTATTTCTACAAAAATCGCATGAAGCGGATTAACCTCAGAAAACCCGTTGTGCTGCTGCTTCTGGGTATGTTTCTGTTTACGGCCATTATTTTCCCGGCGGAGTCCGGCACCCGTTCCAACCCGGA
The DNA here is from genome assembly GCA_964643815.1 of uncultured Vampirovibrionales bacterium. GTDB lineage: Bacteria > Cyanobacteriota > Vampirovibrionia > Vampirovibrionales > Vampirovibrionaceae > CAZXUP01. The sequence goes on along the minus strand of CAZXUP010000001.1, from coordinate 6,472 downwards.
AGTCACGCCGTTGCCGATTTTGTCCGATTGGTACTTCCTGGCGCTGTATCAGTTGCTGAAGTATATGGACCCCTATTGGGCGACCATCTGGACGCTGGGCATTCCGTTTGTGACGATTGGCCTCACTTTCCTGGATTGGGGCCCGGAGCGTAGCTGGTTGAAACGCCCGATTTTCAGCTGGATTGGGATTTTGGCGGCGATTGAGTTTGTGGTGTTCTCGCTGCTGATTATCGCCAACAAGGCTAACATCGAGACCGATCCGCCTTACTGGTTTGCGCACATGATCCTGTTTATCGCCATTGGCCAGTTTGTGCACTGGAGCATGTACAAGCAGCGCCTGCCGATGACCGTGTGGGTGCTGGGCAACCTGGCTGTGAGCGGCTTCTATCTGGTCTTCTGGCATATGGTGGTTGAGAATGCCAAATTAAACGGTGCGTTTGGCGGCCATACGGCAACGGCCTGGTTTGCTTCGGTCTTCCAGGGCGCGCCGGTTGAAATCAGCTTTTACAACTGGTACTGGAGTCTGCTGTGGGTGGGCTTCTCGGTCTTCCAGTTGGTGTTGGCCGCTGTGTTGTTCTGGACGGAGCGTCGCCAGCGGGAAGAGCAGCTGAAACTGGAAGGAGCGCCCGCGTAAAGATGATGTCTGCGCAAAAACAGCCCGAGAAGCCGCTAAGCCGCTTTGCATGGTGGGTGTGTTTTTTGCTGGCCACGTTTATCATGTCGCTCTGGTTCCAGACGTTTAAGGTCTTCACCCTGGTGCCGAACTGGGGGAATGGTTTAAGCTGGCTGGGTGTCAATCTGCTGTTGGCGCTGGTGGTGATGCTGCTGATCTACGATAGCTATGTTCAGGAGAAAATCGCTGGCCGCATCGCAAAACCGGCTCGCTTGTTTGAATGGATGATCCAAAAGCGAATCCTGCTGAAGGGAGACCTGGAATGAAACTGACTTTGAAGGATCTGGGGATTATTGCCGTGGTGCTGGTCCTGGCGCTGGGCGCTTTGTTGTGGGGCGTCATCACGATGTTGGGCGCCGAACCGATCGCAATAACCGGCCTCGATTTTGCGGCGTATCAAGAGCAGGTGTTGCCGGGCCTGAAACAGTATTCGTTAGTTCTGGGTGTCGTTTTGGTGCTGGTCAGCATCGCCTATATTATTCTGGGCCGCGAAAATGACATCGAAACCTCGCTGGAGAAGCGGGAATAGAATCGAAAGACGCGAGAAATAAGGAGCACGTCCGTGTACACCGAATCTTTACAAAAAGCGACTCTCTGGATTGAGAAAGGCTTGAACGCCGTTTTCTCGCAACGCTATAACCCGTTCTACTATCACGGTGCGCTGCCCAACTTCTTTATCTGGGTGCTGTTTCTGTCCGGTTTGCTCTTGTTTGCGTACTATCAGCCGACGCTGGCCAACGCGTACCAGTCCGTCGGATACATTACCTATCAATTGCCGTTTGGCAACCTGTTTCGCTCAATGCACCGCTATGCCAGTGACGGCATGATGATTTTTGTGATGCTGCACCTGTTTCGGGTGTGGTTCACGGATCGCTATAGAGAATACCGGATTTTGCCCTGGGTGACCGGTGTGATTTTGCTTGCGATCACGTTTATTATCGGTCTTAGCGGCTATCTGATGATCTGGGATCAGGAATCGGTGACCTTGGCCAACATTACGTTCAACCTGCTCAAGCAGATGCCGGTGGTGGGCACCGGCTTGGCCGAGTTTCTGATGGCGGGGCAGGTGATCTCCGATTACACGCTGACGCGTTTTCTCTTCCTGCACCTGGGCATTCCGCTATTGATGATGTTTATGCTGTGGTTGCACTACCTGCGGATTACCCGCCCGGTGTCCGAGCCGCCGCTGCCCCTGGTGGTCATGATGGCGGGCGCGTTGTTCCTGTTTTCCGCCGTATTCCCGGTGGAGCTGGGTAAGCTGGCCGCTGGCCAGACTGCGCCGATTCTGGTCGGTCCTGGCGTTTCCGTCGCGGAAATGGAGTTTGACCTGTTGTATGCGTGGCCGCAGTACATTGCGACCGCTTACAATGTGCCGCCGGTGGCTGTGTTGCTGCTATTGCTGGCTGTGCCGGTGGGTTTGCTGGTGCTGCCGTATATTCAGAAAAAAGCGCTGCGCGGGCAATACGCCCAGGTGGTGCGCGGCAATTGCACCGGCTGCTCGTTGTGCTACCATGATTGCCCGTATGAAGCCATTACGATGGTGGATCGCGGCAATGATGGCACACGCTTCAAGCGTTTGGCGATTGTGGATGCGGGCCGTTGCGCCAACTGCGGCCTGTGCGTGGGTGCTTGCGCCTTCAAGGCAATTGAAATCCCCCGCCGCGAGACCGGTACGGTATTGGCCGAAATTGAAGCGGCGCTGGCCGGTTCGGTTTCATAGCAAGGCTTCTTAAAGAAGGAAACGTATGATGACGACTGAAAACCCTCAACTCATCGGTATCGTCTGCGAACGCAGCGTCGATTTCAGCGGGAAGCTGGACGATAGTGGCTATCTTCTGGATAGCCCGAGTGTCAAAATTATCAAAGTGCCGTGCAGCGGGCACATTCAGCCCATCATGCTGGAAACCGCCCTCAAGAACGGCGCTGCCGGAACCTTTGCTTTGGGCTGCCGGATGGGCGATTGCCATTATCGCGAAGGCAACAAGTTTTGCCGGGATCGTTTGATTGGCCAGCGGATGCCCAAGCTCAAGCCCAATGTGGACAAGAAGCGGGTGCAGGCCTATTGGCTGTCTGCGCTGGAATATGACAAGTTGCACGAGATGGTGACGGCCTTTGTGGATGAGTGCAGGAAGCTGCCTGTCCCTGAAAAGTCTGCGGTCAAGGCGGCTGCAGGCAAGCCGTAAAAGGAGATTGATGATATGTTTGATATGGACGGCCGCAAGGACATTTCGCTGTTTATTCACTACGTTTGGTTCTTCCTCTTCTATTTCGCTCTGTTATTATTGATTGCAAGCTTTGGCATTATTGCCGAGAGCTAACGCATTGCGACCAATCGCGACAAAAGGAGTGAGCCGTTATGGCCGACAGCAAAAAACCGAATCAGATTGTCACCCACAAAACATTTAACGCCAACAAGCCTGGCGATCGCGTGGCCTGGTTTTTCTATGAATACTGGCCCATTATCGTCCCCGGCAGTTGCTTTTTACTGCTGTGCGCCTTGCCCCTGACCCTTTCAGGGATGATGCATAATCCCTTCAGCTCGGCGGATGTCGTGTGGTCCGGTTATGGCTTGTTGCTGATTGCCGAATTTGTTGTGGCGGTGCTGGTTATTGCCCTGGCGCCCCGGTTTTTGGGCATCTATCTGTTGCTATTGGCTATTTATAGCCTGATTGTGGCGGAGAATGGCAAGGCCTGGACGGTTGGCTTTGTCAGCGACGGGCTTCGGATCTGGCCGATCAACGTCATTGCCATCTTGTTCCTCTCCTACGTGCTGGTTGGCAACATCGTATTTATGCAAGCCTGCTTCAGCGAGAAAAAAAGGGCCTTGTAAATCCAAAAACCTTTGTGCTACAACAGTACCTTACAAGAGTGTCCATCTGAATAGTCAAGGAGATTCCCCATTCTATGGTTAAGATTCGCTTGAAGCGCCAAGGTCGTAAGCATCGCCCGTTTTACCGAATCGTGGTGACCGATCATCGCAATCGCCGTGATGGCGCTCCTTTAACCGAGTTGGGGTACTACAACCCGATTTCCAAGCAGTTGAAGCTGGATAAGCAAGCCGCTCTGGAATGGATTTCCAAAGGGGCCCAGCCCAGCGATGCTGCGCAGCGCCTGATTTCCAATGCGCCTGAGAATGGCGAGTTGATTGTGTTGGAGCGTGCGAAGAAAGACCGTCTTTCCCGCAAGGCGGCTGAGAAGGTGAAAGCACTGGAAGCTGATAAAGAAGCTGCCAAAGCCAAAGAAGCGGCGGAAGCCGCCGCGGCGGCCAAAGCGGCTGCAGAAGCCCCGGTTGCTGAAGAAGCAGCATCGCCGCCTGCTACTGAAGAGGCTGCTCCTGCCGAAGCATAGCACCCGCTCACAACATCAAATTTTGAAAAACGCCCTCACTCAAACGGGGCGTTTTTTGTTTGGGTACCCATTTTCATTCCCGCGAAGGCGGGAATCCGAAAAGAGATTCGACGACGAGGCAATTTACTCGACGGTGGCTTTAGAGGTGCTTTGGGGTTGTTCCAAGGCGGCCACGGCGTCCGGACCGACCATCAAGCCCAGGGCGTTGCGCGCGCTGTTAAAAGCTTGCTGGGCGCTCTGCTCGTCCTGTTTGGCCGAATCGTAAATGGACTGCATGAGGGGTTGCAACGACTCGTTTGATAGCATTGGGGTTGAGGCCGCGTGATCATAATACTTGTTGATGGTAGAGCTAGCTTCCTGCGCCATCTGTAAGCGTTCCTTGGCGTGCTGGTAGCCGTAATAAAGCTGGATGAGCTGGCTTTGGAGTTCTTCCACCTGTTTGGCCAGAAGCACCATATCGGCGTCTGTCACGCGGCTGAGTGCCGAATCTTGCGGGTTGCCGCGCATCAAGTCCTGCACCATGCCCGAACCAATAACACCCGCCGGGTTTTGTGTCCACATCGAACCAGCCACGCCGCCCAGATGAACCATGTTTTGGAGTATGCGTTTCGAGAAGCTGTCGCCCTCAACCGGTTTGCCGGTCGCATCCCGGCGAGAAAGTTTTTCAATGGCATAACGGATGGTTCCGCTGCGGGTCACGGCGGCTTCCCACAGCATGCCGATATCGGCGATGGAAAGCTCTTCGGCATCGCGCATCTCGTTGTATACGGTCCGGTCTTCCAGGTGAATGGCGTCGAATAGCTTGTTCAACGAGGTCCGGGTTTCAGCATCCAGTTTGCGCCCGGTTTCCTCAAGCGCCTGCTTGGTCTGCTCATCCAGGACGGGCTGTAACTTCAGCAGGTCATGCTTTTTGGCGGGTTTTTCCTGTGCCGGTTCCGAGGCTTCGTCTGGCGTTTTAGCCGGGGCCTGTTCGGTTTCCTGAGCGGCTTTTTTGGCTTGCACCGGCTCCATGGGGAGGGTCAGCGCCGTTCCCAACAGGGTGACACCCAGCAAAGCGGAAAGAATCCGTGATTGGGCCGTCATGGGGTGAAGGTCTCCATTCGTTCAAAAGGCTCAAGCTCAGCGATTACAGGGGCTTTTGACGGGCGTTGATAACCTTGCAGGGCATCTGGTGATTCCGGCGGCGGGTTGTCCTGGTTCAGGCTGGGGCCAATCTCCAAAGGCTGATAGAGATCCAGGGGGGCATTTACGTTTGGCGCCGATTGCGAGGCGGTCGGTTCCAGCGAGGGGAGTTCCGGGCCAATCATGGGCCATGCGTTGGTTTCGGGCATCTTGTCCGGTAAGGGGGGCGGTTCCGGGCCAATCAGGATCGCGTCTGTGTTGATGTTGGCTGTTTGGCTGCCATCACCAACTCGGACGCTTAACTCCAGCATCGACACCGCATCTGCGCCTGCCAGGCGTTCCAGTTCCAGGCGATGGAGCTTGGCTTTCTGGCGCAGGGTGGTTTCGTTGAGCAGCGCCTGATAATAGGCGGTGCTGGACGCCATAATGGCCAGGTCGTTTTTGGAGGCCAGCGCCTTGGAATAGAGGTTGTTGTTCTTGATGGTCACTTCATGGCTCTGGGCCAGGCTTTGCAGGGTGTTTTTATAATCCTGATATGACTGGATCAGTTTCATTTTCAGATCATCAATCAGGCCCGCCAGTTGAATTTGCTCGGTGGCCGACAAACTGCCGATGGTGGGTTGTGTCTTGCCGTTCACCATGTTTTGTGCAGCCTGGCTGATGGCCATTACGCCCATGTTTTGGTAACTGCTGACGCCGGGGAGCATGCTGCCGCCCAATGCGGCGCCCGAAATCAGTGTGTTCAAGGTCTTTTTCAAAAACGTGCTCGATTGCTTGGGTTGCAGATCGGCGGGTGTGGCCAGCTTTTCCAGCGAAAACCGGATGACCGGGTTTTTCTCCACGGTGGCCCGCCACAGATGCTCCAGGTCCGCTTCATCAATCTTTTTTTGCAGTTCCATCACGGTCTGAATCTGTTCGGACTGAAACTGCCCCTGAATACTGCCGGTCAGGCGCTCGATTTTGGGCGTGGTGTGAATGACCGGGCTGGACACGGCGGAGAAGTTGATCTCCTCATCAATCGCCTCCTCTTCGCCATTCTGCACGCTGGTTTCGTCCATGCGGGGATTAATCGTGGCGACAGGCGGCAGGAAATCCTGCATGGGCAACGCCGCTTCCTTTTTGTTGGCTTTGGCGGCAACGGGTTGTGCGCCAAGCGATAGGCCGGATATCAGCAAAGCTGCCAGGAAGCCTGCCAAGCCGCGCTGTAGCAGGCGATTCCCCCGGGTTTTGGATCGGATAAGCTCAGCCATCGGTGCGTTCTGCCTTGTCGTTCATCGCGTATGTCATGGCGCTTTTACAGTGTCCTCTAATTATCCTTATAAAGCCGCC